>CAMXUZ010000089.1 GCA_947251855.1 uncultured Ruaniaceae bacterium | reverse complement strand
TGATGGCGGAGTAGGAGTCGGCGCCGCTGGTGAGTTGCTCGGGCGCGATTCCACTCCCGGCGAGAGCGGGTCGCTCTGCTTCCGCGATAGGTGGGTCCGCAAGCGGGTCATCGAGCACCGTGAGGTCAGCCAACGCAACTGTGAACACGTGCGCGGGCCGGTCGAGGTAGAAGCCCCGGCCGTCGCGGCGGTAGGTGAAATCAGTGATGTGCCGGGGCGGTTCCTTGCCCGGGCCGACCTCCGGGTCGGTGCCGTAGCGCCCTTCCTCCGGAACTGGCGCGAGGTAGGCGAGCGCGGAATCGGAGAACTCCAGCGGACCTTGCACACCCAGGGGATGGTCGGTCAGTTGGCGCGGTTCGCTCCCGATCGCGCCCCCGGTGAGCGCCGCGGCGAAGATCTGCGGCGACTCCCCCACCGTCCGCAGGAACGCGAGCCAGCGCCCATCGGGAGAAATGGCGGGGGCGGAGTCGCTCGGCCCGAAGGTCAATGGCGAGAGTTCACCGGTGTCGGTCCGGATGCGCCAGAGCCGGGACTCGTAGGCGTCCGCTGCCAGATCGGGGCGGGAGATCGCCACGGCGGCCCAGGTACCATCCGGGTGCGGGGCGGGCCGACCGGGCTGGCGGTACAGGGCGAGGTGGTGAGGCTTCATCAGGCCAGCCTAGCGACGCGAGCGGGCAGCTCCGAGCCCTGACCCGACCGTCGCGCCCCACGCGATCGGTTTCCACGCGGTCAGTTTCCGTGGCTGGCCCGCTACCCGCGGAAGGTTTCGCCGGTTTCCGCATCGACGCCGATTTCCACCGTGTCCCGCGGGGGCCCGAAGTCGAACTCGTAGGTGAGCCGACCGTCGTCGTGCTCGTATTTCCACCCGCGCAGCGGCTCGTTCACTTCGTTCGTCGCGAGATCGAGGGCCTCGGAGAACTCCATCGGGTCACTGAGCGTGATCTCCTGCTCCTCATCATCGGTGGAGTCGGTTTCGGAATCTATGACGTCCCCGCTCACCGCATCGATCTCCACCTCGTGTTTGGTAGTTCCGTCGAGGATCTTCACCTCGTACACCCAAGCGGAGTCCGAGTCCGAATAGTCCAATTCGATGGAGTACAGGAAGCCCGCCCCGGCGTCATCACCGGCGATCTCGACGGCGTCATTCGCCGAGATGGGCATCTCCACCTCCCGCAGGTCCGCCGTTTCGGGGTAGGCCGCCTCCGCTCCCCCGGTCTCGGTCTCCTGCGGCTCGCCCTCCTCAGATTCGCTCTCGGCTGGGCCGTGCCCGCCGGGGAACTCGGGATTGTCCGTGGCCGTCTCTCCACGCGGGAGGAGCTCATCGGCGTCATCGGAGCAGCCGGTCAGCACCCCGGCGGCGAGCAATGTGGCGGCTGCGATAGCGGCGGTCTGGCGTCTCATCGTCCCTCCTTAGGGGAGAAAAAGCCGGCAGGGCGGCGGCCGTGGCGGCCGCCTTCGAGGTGGGTGTGACGTTACTCCCGCGGGTACGTTCCTACTACCCCCTAGGCATCTCCCCTCACCGGCGGTACGCTAGCGCCGCCGTGGGGAGCCGCTCAGGTGCTCGCGCGTACGACGAGTTCTGTTTCCAACATCGTCACCTGCGCTGCCTGCGCGCCTTCGATCAGGCGCGCGAGCACCCGGGCCATTTCTGCCCCCATCTCGACCATCGGCTGGCGGATGGTCGTCAGGGCCGGGTCGGTCGAGACACTGAAATAGGAATCGTCGAAACCTACCACAGCGATATCGGCGGGCACGTTCTTCCCCGCCGCTGCCAGCGCCGCGTACGCCCCGACCGCCATCTGGTCGTTAGCCACGAAGACCCCGTCGATCTCCGCGTCCCGCCTGAGAAGTCTCGCCATCGCGGCGGTGCCCGAATCGGCGGTGAAGTCTCCGTATTCGACCGGCCCCGGTTCCATGCCTGCGTCCGCTAGCGCCTCGCGCCAGCCGGTGAGCCGGTCCACTCCTGGGGGCATGTCCTGAGGCCCCGCGATCGTCGCGATCCGGCGCCGCCCGGTGTCGATGAGGTGTCGAACGGCCACGCGCGCGCCGTGAGCATTATCGACGTCGACGTAATACGACTCCCCGGCGCCCTCGCCCAGGGGCCGGCCGCCGAAGACCACCGGGAGGGTGCCGCTCAACGCTGCCCACGAGTGGTCACCGGTGTGATGGGAAACCACCAATGCCCCATCGACGTTTCCCCCCAGCAGGTATCTCCGGGTCTTCGCGGCTTGCGATTCGGATTCGATGATCATGTTGATCGTGTAGTCCGTGGGCGCGAGTTCCAGAACCACGCCCTGGATGACCGATGCGAAGAACGGGTCAGCGAAGAGCTTCGCAGCCGACTCCGGGACGACGACGGCGATGGCCTGGCTCCGGTGGCTGGCGAGCGAGCGGGCGGCACGATTCGGTACGTAGTTCAACGTTTCGATCGAGGCGCGCACCGCCTCGGCCACCTTCGGGTTGACCGTGGGAGTGCCGTTGACGACCCGAGAGACCGTCGCCCGAGAAACCCCAGCGTGAGCTGCCACCATCTCTAAGGTAGGAGCCTTCGCTCGCGTCATCGCCACACCTCCTCACTCACCCGAAGAAAATCATCCGAAGAACAACGCTGCGAAACGCACGCGGTTTGCTGCCCCTGACACTACTACCGCGCCCGCGAGGCCGCGGTGGAAACGCCGGTACTCGCCTCCTCAGCGCCCGGCGCGAATGAGCTTCGAGAAGTTGTGGGCGCTGAGCTTGGCGGTCCGCTCCTGGGTCTGGTAGTCGACGTGCACGATTCCGAACCGTTTCCCGTAGCCCCACGCCCACTCGAAGTTGTCCAACAGCGACCATGCGAAGTAGCCGCGCACGTCGGCGCCTTCCGCGATCGCGTCGGCGACGGCGCTGATATGGGTTTCGAAGTAGGCCCACCGCTCGTGGTCGTCCACCCGCCCGCCGGAAACTACGTCGTCGTAGGCGGCACCGTTCTCCGTCACATATAGCGGTGGCAGGTTCGGGTACTCCTCCCCGAGGCGCACCAGCAGGTGCCGCAGACCCTCGGGGTTGACCTCCCACCCCATCGCGGTCGTCGGCAGGCCGCGGGAGGGGCTCGTGACGAATTCGGAGCCGACGAACCACGACCGGCCCTCCTTCTCGGTAGGCACCAGCGGGGCGGGGTGATCAGCCGGCAGTGGGTGGGCGCTGAAGTTATCGTCGTGATAGTGGTTGACGCCGAGGAAGTCGAGGGGCTGGCAGATTGCCTGGAGATCTCCGGGGCGCACGTACTGCTCGAAGTCGTATTCGTGCAGGTCGGCGAGCACGTCGCTGGGGTAGGTGCCTTGGAGAATGGGCTCGAGGAACATCCGGTTCCAGAGCCCGTCAAGGCGGCGGGCGGCATCGAGGTCGGCTGGGTCGCTCGGGTCGTTCGCGACGGCGTTGGTGAGATTGAGGGTGATGCCGATGTGCAGATCCTCACCGATCGCACGTAGTCGTGAGGCGGCGAGGCCATGCGCGAGGTGTTGGTGGTGCAGCGCCGCGAGCCCGGCATCCGGGTCCGTCCAGCCCGGGGCGTGCTCCCCGCCGACGTGGCCGATGAGGGAGCTGCACAGGGGTTCGTTGAAGGTGGTCCAGTGCCGCACCCGGTCCCCGAGCCGCGCGTATACCGCTTCGGCATAATCGGCGAACCGATGAGCGGTATCGCGGTTGGTCCACCCGCCGCGTTCCTGCCGCGCTTGGGGCAGGTCCCAGTGGTAGAGGGTGAGCCAGGGAAGAATGTCCGCCTCGAGCAGCTCGTCGACGAGGCGGCTGTAGAAGTCCAGCCCCTCCTCGTTGACGTACCGGTCGCCCGGTTTCACCCGCGCCCAACTGGTGGAAAACCGGTAGGACTGCAGGCCCAGGCTTTTCATCAGGGCGACATCGGTCGGCATCCGGTGGTAGTGGTCAACGGCGACCTCGGGAGTATCCCCACTCGCCACCGCGAGCCGCTCGCGGGCGTACACGTCCCAGATGGAATCCTCCTTGCCTCCCTCGTGGGCGGCGCCTTCGATCTGGGCCGCGGCTGTCGCTGCCCCCCACAGGAATCCCTTCGGGAAACGATCTGCCAGTTCTCCTCGTGCCATCAGCCTTTCACTGCTCCTGCCATGATTCCGGAAACGAGTTGCTTTCCCGCGACGACGAAGACGAGCAGCAGGGGCAGCGTCGCGAGGACTGCTCCCGCCAGGACGATGGAATAGTCGACGTACTTGGCCGACTGCAGTTGGCTCAGCGCCACTTGCAAGGTCGGGTTCTGCGGCACGACGAGCAGCGGCCACAGATAGTCGGTCCAGGCTGTCATGAAGGTGAACAGCCCGAGGATGGCCATTGCCGGGCGGGCCGCGGGAAGTCCGACGGTGAGGAAGGTGCGGAACGTGCTGGCGCCGTCCACTCGCGCGGCCTCTAGGAGCTCGTCGGGGATGACGTCGACGAGGTATTGGCGCATGAAGAACACCCCGAACGCAGTGACGAGGGTGGGGATGATGACCGCCCCCAAAGAACCGGTCCAGCCGAACTCCTTCATGAGCATGAACAGCGGGATGATGCCGAGCTGGGTGGGTATGGCCAGAGTGGCGATGACGAAGACCATTAAGCCTTCTCGGCCTCGGAAGCGGAGTTTCGCGAAGGCGTATCCCGCGAGGGTGGAGAACATCACCACTGAGGTCGTGATCACCCCGGAGACGATCAGGGAGTTTCCAAGCGCCTTCCAGAACGGGACGGTGTTGAAGACTTCGGCGACATTGGCCCAGAACTGGCTGCCGGGAAGCAACGGTGGAAACAGGTCCGTCAGCGCCGACTTGTCGGAGCTGCCCATGACGACGGACCAGTACAGCGGATAGGTGCTGCCGATGAACAGCGCGGCCAGGAGCGCATACACGATCCACCTCGGCCGGGAATTCGGCCCGGCGGCCCCGAGCTTGGGTCGTTTCTGTGTAATGCGCCGCGCGGACGTCGAGGTGCTCATGCCCCCTCCTTTCTTCGCCGTGATTTCCTTATTCCCATTCGCTGCCGCTTCGGGCGCGCGTCCGCGGTCGCGATCCTGCGCGAGAGTTGGAAGTTGATCAGACCGATCGCGACGATGAGGAGGAACAGCATCCAGGCGACCGCCGCGGCCCGGCCGAACTGCTGCCGGTTGAACGCGAGATCCCACAGGTAGAGCACGGTGGTCTGGTACTCCCTGCCGGGCCCGCCCGGGATGGAACTAGCGGCGTCGAAGAGCTTGGGTTCAGTGAAGATCTGCAGACCGCCGATCGTGGCGGTGATGATCACGAAGATCATCGTCGGGCGGATGCTGGGGAGGGTGATGGAAAAGAATCGGCGGATCGCCCCCGCCCCGTCGATCGCGGCGGACTCGTAAAGGTCCCGGGGCACGGCTTGCATGGCCGCGAGGAGGATGAGCGCGTTGTATCCCGTCCAGCGCCAGTTCACCATCGTCGCGATCGCGAGGTGGCTCGGCAGGACGCTGCTCTTCCACATCACCGGATCCATCCCGATCTGGGTGAGGATGTTGTTGATCAAGCCGTAGCGCTCTCCGAACATGTTGGAGAAGATCAGGGTCACTGCGACGGGCGTGACAACGTACGGGATGATGACGGATAGGCGCCAGAACGTTTTTGCGCGCAGGTTCTGATCGAGAATAGCGGCGATCGCGGTGGCCGCGATGAGCTGTGGGATTGCTGAGAGGAGGAATATCGAGAAGGTGTTGACGATCGAGTTCCAGAACAGCGGATCGGTCAACTCCCGCGTGAAGTTCGCGAGTCCGACCCACTCGCCCGGGCCGGTGAGTAAGTTCCAATCGTTGAGGGCGACGACGAAGGTATAGGCGAGGGGAAAGAGTCCCACGATGGCGAAGAGGATGAAAAACGGTGCGATGTAGACGTATGGGGAGTAGCGAGACTCGGCGCGGCCCATCCGCTGCCGAAACGGCAGCGGCGCGCGGTCGTGCTTATCTCCCCGATCCGGGCCCTCGGCGATGACGCGAGCGGGATCGGTCGTCGTAGACATGGTTGATCCTTGCGTTGAATGGGGGCGCGGGCCAGAGCCGGTGACTCCGGCCCGCGCCGTGGTCGGTCGAACCGTGCGAGGGTCAGTCGACGACGGTGCCGAGCAGTTGCACGGCGTCGTTCCAAGAGGTTTCGGCGTCGGCATTGCCGGCATCGATCTCCTGGACGGCCGCGCCAAAGACCTGCTCCTGGATCACGGAGTCATCCGGTCCCTTGAATTGGGCGTGGATCCCTTCGGAACGCTTGGCGAGGATCTCACCCACCGGTGCGTCGTTGAATATCGCCGTGAGATCGCTCGAGCCGGTCACCCCTGGATCGCCCTGCGCCTCGACGACGCTCGGGAATGTACCTGCAGCTTGGAACGCGGCTACTTGTTGGTCCGCGGCGGTGAGCCATTCGGCGAGCTTGGCTGCTTCCTCGGGGTGTTCAGAGGTGGCGGGCACGGTCAAGAACGTGCCACCCCAGTTCGCAGGTCCGCCGGGGAAGACATCGGCGAAGTCCCACCCGGTGCTCGCGTCCCCGCCGCCAGCCTCGATCTGCCCCTTGATGACCCCGAGCATCCATCCTGGGCACACCGCTACGGCGAAGGAGCCGTCGACGAACGCCTTTCCGCCGCCCCAGTCCCACTGGGTCTGGTTGTCTGACAGGCCATCAGCAGCTGCCTGGGCGAGAAGGTCCCAGCGTTGGCGCAGCTCCTCGTTTCCTTCGATGTTGAGTTCGCCGTCCGCGGTGTAGTAGCCCTCCTCGAGCTGGTTGACCATCGAGTTCCACACGAAGCCCGATTGGTCGTACCAGGATTTCCCGGAGGCTTCGTGATACTGGCGTCCGGCCTCGAAGAATTTCTCCCAGGTTGCGTCCTCCCCGCCGAGAAGTTCGGCAAAGCCTTCCCGATCGGAGGGCATGCCCGCCTCCTCGAGTAGCTCGCCGTTGAAGCACAGGCCCTGGGGCCCGATGTCGGTGCCGTAGCCGATGATCCGGCCTTCTGCGTCGGTTGCTTGATCCACCTTCCAGGGCACCCATCGGTCCGAGATCTCGTCTGCGCCGTACTCGCGCAGGTCTGCGAAGGAGTCGGCGACCGTCATCACGCTCGATAGCCATCCTTCTTCGACGGCTTGGACATCGGGCAAGCCCGAGCCGGCCGCCTGTTTGGTCTGCCAATCGGTGAGGGCGTTACCCCCAGTATCGATATTGGTCGCCTCGATCGTGACGTGGGGGTTGGCGGCTTCGTACTCGGCGTAGAGATCATCCAGACCCATGCTGCCGAACGTCGTGACCGTCAACGTGACGGGATCGGAATCCGAACCGTCGCCTCCCGCGGGCTCCACGGCATCCGCGGAATCCGGGGAGTCACCGGATGTTGAACA
>CAMXUZ010000088.1 GCA_947251855.1 uncultured Ruaniaceae bacterium | reverse complement strand
GACCGTCGGGTCCTCGTTGGGTGTAGCTCCTCCATGTCGCATCTCACTGCGCATCCCCTCCCAGCCGCTTCGGCCGGCCCCGCTTCGCGCCGTTCACCTAGAATCGGCCCCGCCCGCCCCAAGCAATAGGGGGTTGACCTCTCCGGCGCTGGCGGCATCGGGGCGGATGGAAGGAGATCAACGGGGGTGCGCGCGGGGCAGTGATGTGCCGCAAAGCCGCCACGCCGGCACTTGCTCAGCGGAGCGGTCTAGGTCCAGGTGGTGCCAGAGCCGTGGGCAGGCCGGACGCTGTCGAGATACGCCTGCACCCCGGCGGAGTCGAGATCGCCCATGCCCGCCTCGGCCATGTGGCGGAAGACCGTTTCTGCCGCGTGGAGGACGGGGGCGGGGGTGCCGGTCGCCGCGGCCTCGGCGAGGGCGAAACGCAGATCCTTGATCATGAACCGGGCGGGGCTCGCCGGGGAATGGTCACGGTCGATGAACTTCTTCCCCTTCACTTCCAGCAGCCGGGATCCGGCGTAGCCGCCGGCGAGGCTCGGTATGAGAGCAGCGAGATCCAGTCCGGCACGCTCCGCCATCACCACCGCCTCCCCGAGCGCAACCGTGGTTGCCGCAACGATGAGTTGGTTCGCCGCCTTCGCCACCTGCCCCGAACCCAGCGGGCCAAGATGCGCACACGTGCCGCAGGCAGTGAGCGCCGCGGTCGCGGCCTCGGCAGCGCGCGGTGAACCGCCAAGAAAAATACTCAGTTCTCCCGCGGCGGCGCCTTCCACTCCGCCGCTCACCGGCGCGTCGACGAGTTCGAGGAGGCCGCGAGAATCCTTGGCGACTTCGGCACCGAAAGCGCGCGTCTCCTCGGGTGAACTTGTTGAACACGCGATGACGACGAGGGGAGCCCGGGCGCCAGAGAGGAGACCGCCGCTGGCGTAGATCACCTCGCGCAGGTCGGGTAGATCGGGCAGCATCGTCACCACCACGTCCACGTGACCCGCGAGGTCGGCCGGCGACTCGGCCCATACGGCTCCGGCCCTCAGCGCGGCCGTGGCGGATTCTTTGCGCCGCGCGTGGACGACCAACGGCGCCGAGGCCCGCTGATCCTGAATCCTTTGCGCCATCGGGGCGCCCATCGCGCCAAGGCCGATGAAGCCGATCCGTTGCATTCCTCGTCCCTTACTCGACACCTCGTCACTCGCCCTTTAATCATGGCTCAGAAATAAGAATGGGTCAGCGGGAACCCGCTGACCCATTCCGGTACCATCGTGCGCCCGGCGCCGTGCTATTGGGTATCTTCATCCACCCAGTCGAAGGTCTTGGTGACTGCCTTCTTCCAGTTCCGGTACAGGCGCTCGCGTTCGGTTTCGTCCATCTGCGGGGTCCACCGCTTATCCTCGGCCCAGTTGTCGATGACGTCCTGCTCGCCGGACCAGAAGCCGACGGCGATCCCTGCGGCGTAGGCCGCGCCGAGGGCGGTCGTCTCCGCGACTTGGGGCCGGACGGCGTCCACCCCGAGAATATCGGCCTGGAACTGCATGAGCGTTTCGTTGGCGATCATGCCGCCGTCGACCTTGAGTTCACTCAAGGTCACCTGGGAGTCCGCGTTCATCGCATCGAGAACCTCCCGGGTCTGGAACGCGGTGGCCTCCAACACGGCACGCGCGAGGTGGCCCTTGTTGACGTACCGGGTAAGGCCGACGAGCGCCCCACGGGCATCGGAACGCCAGTGCGGGGCGAACAGTCCGGAGAATGCGGGCACGAAGTACGCGCCCCCGTTATCGTCGACCGTCTTAGCGAGGTCTTCCACCTGCGGAGCAGAGGAGATCAGGCCGAGGTTATCCCGCAGCCACTGCACGAGGGAGCCGGTGACGGCGATCGACCCTTCCAGGGCGTACACCGTCTCTTGATCACCGATCTTGTAGCAGACGGTCGTGAGGAGGCCGTTTTCGCTGGGGACCTGCTCGGTACCGGTGTTGATGAGCATGAAGTTCCCGGTGCCGTAGGTGTTCTTCGCCATCCCCACCTCGAAACACGCTTGACCGAAGGTTGCGGCCTGTTGGTCTCCGAGGATCCCGGCGATCGGTACGCCCTGCAGCGGGCCGTCCTGGCGGCCTTCGCCGTACACCTCCGAGGAGGAACGGATCTCTGGCAGCATCGACATCGGGATGCCCATGTCGGCGGCGATCGACTCATCCCAGCTCAAGGAGGAAAGATCCATGAGCATCGTTCGGGAGGCGTTGGTGACGTCGGTGATGTGGATCCCACCCTTCACCCCGCCGGTCATGTTCCACATGGTCCAGGTGTCGGTGTTGCCGAACAGGAGATCTCCCGCCTCCGCCTTGGCGCGGGCTCCTTCGACGTTATCGAGGATCCATTTGATCTTCGGGCCGGAGAAGTATGTGGCGAGGGGCAGCCCCACCTTCGCCTTGTACTTATCCGCGCCCTCGTCACCGCCGAGTTCGACGACGATCGCTTGAGTCCGCGTGTCCTGCCACACGATCGCGTTGTACACGGGTTCGCCGGTGGTTTTGTCCCACACCACCGCCGTCTCCCGCTGGTTCGTGATCCCCACGGCGGCGATGTCGCGGTAGGTGAAGTTCCCGCGACTGAGCGCGAGCCCGACGACTTCGCGGGTGTTGCGCCAGATCTCCAGGGGGTCGTGTTCCACCCACCCCGCGCGGGGGAGGATCTGTTCGTGTTCCAGCTGGCCCGTCTCCACAATCTGGCCAGAGTGGTTGAAGATGATGGCACGGGTAGAAGTGGTGCCTTGGTCGATTGCGAGAACGTAGTCCGCCATGAGTTAACCTTTCACGTCGTCGTGACGGTGGGGCACGGGCGTGCCCCACCGCGATGTCTTACAGGGGCAGGTACGGAATCAGTGGACCGGCAAGCACACCCCCGAGGATTCCACCGATGACGGGGCCGATGATGGGTACGGTGAGCCCGTACTGGAAGTCGGAGGAGCCTTTGCCCTTGATGGGCACGAGGGCGTGGATGATCCGCGGGCCGAGGTCACGAGCCGGGTTGATCGCGTATCCGGTGGGGCCACCAAGGCTCAGGCCGATCGCAAGAACGATGAAACCGACGATGAGCGGTTTGATCGGCCCGGGGTCCTGGGTGTTGAGGGAGATGATCGAGAACACCAGCACGAAGGTGCCCACGATCTCGGGGATGAGGTTCCATCCCAAGTGGCGCCGTTCGGCGATCGTCGAGAATGGGGCGAGTTTCAGGACGGGGTTCTCTTCTTCGTCGAAGTGCATCTTGTACACGAGCCAGACCATGAATGCGCCGATCAGCGCCCCGGCGAACTGACCGAGGATGTAGACGAGCACAGCGCTTGCGGTGAGCCCTTCGGAGAAGCCGAGCTCGTCGGCCGAGGAGAGGAACCCGAGGGTGACGGCGGGGTTGAGGTGGGCGCCGGAATGGGTAGCGGCGTAGATACCGTAGGTCACTGCGAGGCCCCACCCGAGGTTGATCGCGAGGAAGCCGCCGCCAAGGGAGGTACCTTTCGATCCGACGAGGACGTAGTTCGCAACGACACCGCAACCGAGTAGGACCAGAATGAAGGTTCCGACCATCTCCGGCAGGAATATTTCTTGGAACATGAAAGTGAATGCCTTTCAGTTTTGCTGAGGATTTTGGATAGGCAACATGGGACTCATGTCGCCCTCACTCGCGCGAATCGCTGCTCCTTCGGCATCCGTTGCCGTAGTAGCGGCTTTCGCTTCTGCTTCGCGCCGCTTGGTGTATCCCTCACGTTCGCGGGCTTGGCGGTTCTCGTCCCACCCGAGGATGGGAGAGACGAGGCTGAGAATCTCATCAAGTGCGGCAACTCCGCCGTCGGAGATCTCATAGTCGAGGCGGGTCCGATGCAGAAGGATGTCCTCTACATGCAGAACCATCTCGTAGCGCGCCGCGTACACGATCTCGGCGCGCAAGTACATGGGGGCGTGCTCTAGCGGCTCGGCGAGGTCGCCCTGCTCGTCGATGAGCTCGATCAGTTCGTCGATTCGCGAGCCGTAACGGCGGAGCAGGTGGTCGACCGTTGCTTTCGGCCACCCATATTTCCGGGCGTAGTTACGTGCTCGGCGTCGGGTTGCGGCGAAGCCTTCGGCCCCGGCGAGCGGCACCTGATCGGTGATCGAGGGGTTTGTACGGGCCTGAGAGCCGAGCGCGAAGTCCACGGCGTCCTTAGCCATCACCCGGTATGTCGTGAGCTTTCCGCCGGCGATCGCCACGAAACCCGGGGTGGGGGAGGCGACGGTGTGTTCGCGGGAGACCTTCGTGGACGAGGATTCCTCGGCCGGCTGTAGCAGTGGGCGCAGCCCGGCGTAGGTGCCGATGACGTCGTCGCTCGTGAGGGGATCGGTGAGTACGGCGTTCACGTGGTCGAGCACGTAGTCGATGTCGGTCTTCGTCGCCACCGGGTGGCGCAGATCTTCGGTGTAGGCGGTGTCTGTCGTGCCGATGACCCAGTAGTCGGGCCATGGAATAACGAACAGCACGGATTTCTCCGTTTGCAGGATGAGGCCATTGCTCCCGCGGATGCGATCTTTTGGCACCACGAGGTGGATACCTTTGGAGGCGAGCACCTTCAGCCCGCCTTCGGGGGTGGCGAGGGATTCGGTGTCTTCAGTCCACACCCCGGTCGCGTTGATGACCGTGCGCGCCTTGATGTGGTGCGAGGTGTTGGTTTCCAGGTCGAGAACGTCCGCGCCCGTGACGGTGCCGGAGGTTGCTTTGGTCAGTCCGGTGAGCTGGGTTCGCGAGGCGGCGAGCGCTCCGTGCTCGGCGGCGGTACGCACGAGGGTGAATACCAGACGCGCATCGTCCACCTGCGCGTCCCAGTATTGGATCGCGCCGACGGCGGCATCGGACCGGAGGTCGGGGAAGACCTCGGCGAGCTTGGTCTTGGAGATGTGCCGGTGGAACGGGGTGGAGCGACGTCGTTTCGACAAGGAGGCGAGGACGTCGTAGAGCGCAACCCCCGATCCTGCGTAGAACCGTTCCCAGACGTGGTGAACGAGCGGGTAGAGGAACGGGACCTTGCGAACCAGGTGGGGGGCGATCTCGGCAAGAAGCAGATCGCGCTCGGTGAGCGCTTCGTGCACGAGGGTGAAATCGAACATCTGCAGGTAGCGCAGGCCCCCGTGAACGAGTTTCGAGGATCGCGATGAGGTGCCCGAGGCCCAATCCTGGGCTTCGATGATGCCGGTGCGCAAGCCGCGGCTCGCGGCGTCGAGGGCGATTCCGGCGCCGGTCACGCCGCCGCCGATGACGAGGACATCAAGGCCATGGGCGTCGGACATCTCCTCGAGAGCTTGGGCTCGAGTTTCGGGAGTGAGGGCTACAGTTGCCACGGTTCCTCCTAGACGCAACATCACGGTGTGCGAATCACCATTGCGCACGGCGCACACTTGCGCAATGATCTTGCACAAACGTGCATCAGGTGGGGAGCAAAAGATGCGAGATGTGCAACAGGCGTACCGGGCGGCGACCATGTATTACCTGCAGAACCAGACGATGGAGGTCATCGGTTCCACGTTGGGCGTTTCCCGATCCACGGTTTCCCGGCTGCTCACGGCCGCCCGCGATGGCGGGCTGGTGCAGGTGTCGGTGCGCCCGCCGGAACACGTGGGGCAGGGGTTGGGGCACCAGATCTCCTCGATCTACGGGGTGCGGGCCTACGTCGTGCCCGTGCGTCAACGAACGACGGAACTGCAGCGGCTCGACCAAGTGGCCGTCGTCGCTGCGCAGCATCTCAGTGAGTGGTTCACCGACGGGATGAGCCTGGGAGTGGCGTGGGGAACAACGGTGGCGGCGATCGTGCAGTATC
Source organism: uncultured Ruaniaceae bacterium (assembly GCA_947251855.1). The sequence goes on along the minus strand of CAMXUZ010000088.1, from coordinate 1,844 downwards.
TAGAGCCCCGTCCGAAACGCGATAGCGCCGTGGTACAACTCAACGGTTCGGCAAACATGCAAACCACCGGTCTTGCCTACGCCACTGTCCTCATCGGCGAGATCGCGCATGCCTTCGACGCCGCGGCCTACTATTTCCCCGTGCCCGCGTTCTTTGATTACGAGGGCACGAAGACGATGATGTGGCGGGAGCGCTCGATCAAACGCGTGCACGAGATGCAGCGGGAAGTGGACATCGCCCTGTTCGGCGTCGGCTCTGTTCAGGCCTCGGTCCCCTCCCACGTGTACTCCTCAGGGTATCTCGATGAGGCTGATATGGCAGAGCTGGAGCGTGAGCGGGTCGTCGGCGACGTCTGCACTGTGCTCCTGCGCCAGGATGGTTCCTATCGAGACATCGCGCTCAACGCCCGGGCGAGCGGGCCCACTCCGCACGAGCTGCGCCGGATCCGCCAGCGGGTGTGCGTTGCGGTCGGCGAAACTAAGGTGAGTGCGATCATCGGTGCGCTGCGGGCCCGGGTCGCGACCGATCTCATCATCGATGAACCGACGGCCCGGATGCTCATGGCGCACACGAACGCGTGAGTCGGCTCGCTCACCTTTTGCTGCGCGGGCACAGCTCGCGCTGGCAGACTTATGCAGATGAGTGAGGTAGCCAATATTCGGATCCGCCCAGCACTTCCTCGGGACGTTCCCGCGATCGCGGACCTCGTGGAGCCGTATGTGCGGCGACGAATCCTGCTAGGCAAGGACCTCGTGGACTTTTACGAAGCGGTGCAGGAATTCCTCGTTGCCGATCTGGAAGGCGAGATCGTGGGCTGCGGGGCATTGCACGTGATGTGGGAGCACCTCGCTGAGGTGCGCACGCTCGCCGTCTCCACGAAGGTGCTCGGTCGCGGCGTGGGCCACCGGCTGCTCGTCTCGCTGATGGATCGCGCTCGCGACCTCGATCTCACGCAGCTCTTCTGCCTCACCTTCGAAGTGGACTTCTTCGTCCGGCACGGATTCACCGAGATCGTCGGCGAGGTCGTCGACCGGGACGTGTACTCGGAACTGCTCCTATCGAAGGACGACGGGGTCGCGGAGTTCTTGGACCTCGCGCGCGTGAAACCGAATACGCTCGGCAACACCCGCATGATCCGCGACCTGTGACCCCCGGTCACTCACGGCGCAGCAGGCGTGTTTCCGCAAGTATCGAGCGGCGCACGAGCGTGAGGATGAGCGCGACCTGGATGACGACGAACGTACCGACGATCGCGCCCCAGATTCCCGCCGGTAGCCACAACGTGTAGGCCGCGAGCAGCGCCACGCACCCCGCTAAGGCGAGGCGCGGCAGGTGGGAGAACGCGCGGCGGGTGCGCCCGAGGATGTTCGAGACCACGTCAGTGGGCTCCGTCGCAGATCCGCCTGCCTCCCGAAGCACCCGGATCTGCCCGAGACCGGCGAGGAACGCCCCCGCGACCGCGGCGACGCCCCCGATGCACAGCGCGAGGATTCCCGCCGTGACTGGCGGGTCGTGCGCGGGCGGACCCGCCATGAGCACCGCCGCGACCCCGAGGATGCATAGAACAGCGACCGCTCCGGCGCAGGCGTATACCGCCTGCAAATGAAAACGAACGCCCCGGGCCCAGATGACGTCAGCGGGGATCGGCTCAGGTTCTTCTGACACAGGGGTAAGTGTAGGCCCTAGCGCGGGAGGTGGTAGATGCCGGCGGATTCCTCGACGAGGGAATCCTCGATGAGACCGGCGACGGCCCGCTCCACCTGGGACGCGGGTGCATCCGGATGCGCTGCTCGGACGTGGGAGGTGAGCGTCTCGTGGGCGAGACCCGTATCGCTCTCGCGCAA
>CAMXUZ010000087.1 GCA_947251855.1 uncultured Ruaniaceae bacterium | reverse complement strand
AGTCTTGTTCGCCACATCGAGGCGGATCTGATCGCCGTCGCGAACGAAGGCGATCGGCCCACCGTCGACGGCCTCGGGGGCGACGTGCCCGACGCACAGGCCGGTGGTTCCCCCGGAGGGGCGGCCGTCGGTGAGGGGCAGGACGCTCTTGCCGAGCCCGGCACCCTTGATCGCCCCGGTGATCGCGAGCATCTCCCGCATTCCCGGCCCGCCCTTGGGGCCTTCGTAACGGATGACGACGACGTCGCCGTCGGTGATCGTGCCGTTCTCGAGCGCGTCCATCGCCGCGCGTTCGCGGTCGAAGACCCGCGCGGTGCCGGTGAACACGTCGGTCTCGAAGCCGGCGGATTTCACGACCGCGCCCTCCGGCGCGAGGGTGCCCTTGAGGATGGTGATCCCGCCGGTGCGGTGGATGGGGTTGTCCAGCGCGCGCAGGATGTGCCCATCGGGGTCGGGGGGTTCGATGTGGGCGAGGTTCTCCGCGACGGTCTTGCCCGTGACGGTAAGCGCGTCGCCGTGGAGGAGGCCGGCGTCGAGGAGGGCCTTCATCACGACCGGCACGCCGCCGATCTTGTCGACGTCGTTCATCACGTACCGGCCGAAGGGCTTGAGGTCTCCCAGGTGCGGCACCCGGGAGGCGACGCGGTCGAAGTCCTCGAGCGTGAGGTCGACCTCGGCTTCGCGGGCGATCGCGAGCAGGTGCAGGACGGCGTTGGTCGAGCCCCCGAAGGCCATCGTCACGGCGATCGCGTTCTCGAAGGCGTCCTTCGTCATGATGTCGCGGGAGGTGATGCCGAGCCGGAGCATGTTCACCACGGCCTCCCCCGAGAGCCGGGAGAAGTTGTCGCGGCGGCGGTCGGCCGAGGGTGGGGCGGCGGAGCCGGGCAGGCTCATCCCCATCGCTTCGGCCACCGAGGCCATCGTGTTCGCGGTGTACATCCCTCCGCAGGCGCCCTCGCCCGGGCAGATCGCCCGCTCGATGCGCCCGACGTCCTCGCGGCTCATCAAACCGCGGGCGCAGGCACCCACGGCCTCGAAGGCGTCGATGATCGTCACTTCTTTCTCGGAGCCGTCGTCGAGTTTCACCCAGCCGGGCATGATGGATCCCGCGTAGATGAACACGCTGGCAAGGTCCAACCGAGCCGCGGCCATGAGCATCCCCGGCAGCGATTTGTCACAGCCGGCGAGCATCACCGAACCGTCGAGGCGTTCGGCCATCATCACGGTCTCGACCGAGTCAGCGATGACGTCGCGGGAGACGAGCGAGTAGTGCATCCCCTCGTGCCCCATGGAAATGCCATCTGATACGGAAATGGTGCCGAATTCCAGCGGGTAGCCGCCACCTGTATGCACGCCTTCCTTCGCGCTCTGGGCGAGCCGGTCGAGGGAGAGGTTGCAGGGGGTGATTTCGTTCCACGAGCTCGCGACGCCGATCTGGGGCTTGGCGAAATCGTCGTCACCAAGCCCGACCGCGCGGAGCATCCCGCGCGCGGCGGTCGCCTCAAGCCCATCGGTAACAACACGTGAACGTGGTTTGATGTCGGGAGTTGAGGTCATGACAGAAGTGTAAGACCCTGCGGGGGCGTTATGCGGACCACATTCGCCTTTTGGACGGCCGCTTAGGACTTCTGACCCTGTTTATGTCAGCAAACATCCGCAAGAATGAGGATCATTAGCGCACCGCTAACACACTGTACAAACCTTTATCGGCCAGGAGGCCAACCATGAGTGCAAGCGCGCCGAGCCCCCGTAAGTTCATCCCCGTCGTCGGGATCACCGCCCTGATCTTCGGGATCCTGTTCATCGTCGCGGGTGCGACCACCTGGGGCGTGGTGACCTCGCAGTTGAAGGAACAGCAGATCACCATCCCCGAGGACGCGACCTTCTTGAACCTCGGTGGCAAGGAAGTCAAGGGCCCCCTGAGCGCGTACGCACAGGCGGACATCATCAACGTGCACGCCCTAGAAGGCAGCGACGGCAAGACGTATGCCGAACTCGGCGCCGAGATCTCCCAGGCGGAAGAGGGCAGCGAGGAGCAGGCCGAACTTCAAGCGCAGCGTGACTCGGTGATGAACGCCTCGTTCCTGCGCGCCTCACTGTTCACCTCGATCGTCGCCTACGGAGTCTCCGCGCTCGTCATCGGTCTCGGGTTCGTGCTCGTGCTCACCGGGCTTGCGATCCGTCGGCTCGCCCTCATGAGCGACGCCCACGAAGCTGCGATCGCCGAACGAAGCAGCGCCGTCTAACTGTTAGAAAAATCAGCCGCCCCCGGGGGTTCTCTCCGGGGGCGGCTGTGTGTGCAACCTGCACGCGTACTGGTTCTGCGAGACCTATAACACCAGGTCCGCGTGCCGGTTGACGTCCTTGTACAGCAGGTATCGGAACGGTTCGGGGCCCCCTGCGTAACAGGCCTGTGGGCAGAAGGCACGTAGCCACATGAAGTCGCCCGCTTCGACTTCCACCCAATCGGTGTTGAGCAGATACATCGCTTTGCCCGAGAGCACGAACAGTCCGTGTTCCATCACGTGGGTTTCCGGGAATGTGATCGTTCCACCGGGTTGGAAGGTGACGATGTTGACGTGCATGTCGTAGCGCACGTCCTTGGGATCGACGAACCGCTGGGTCGCCCATACCCCGTCGGTGTCGGGCATCGGTGCGGGCTCGACGTCGGCGGCGTTGGTGACGAAGGATTCCGGCACCTCGATGCCGTCGACCGGTTGGTAGCGTTTGCGGATCCAGTGGAAACTCGCCACCTCCCCGCTGCGGTTGTGCAGCGTCCAGGTCGCTCCGGGGGCGAGGAAGACGTAGCCGCCGGGGGTGAGCGTGTGCGGGGTGCCGTCGAGGGTGAGTTCGAGTTCCCCGCCGACGACAAAGATCACCCCTTCCGCTCCATCGTCGGGCTCGGGGGCGTCGCTGCCACCGCCGGGAGCGATCTCCACGAGGTACTGGGCGAAGGTCTCGGCGAATCCGCTCAGTGGGCGGGCGAGCACCCATAGCCGGGTCTCGTGCCAGTGCGGGAGGTAGCTTTCGGTGATGTCGCTCATCGTGCGGGCGGTGAGCACGGCGTACGCGTCGGTGAACACGGTGCGGTCCGTCGTGAGCGCCGTCTGCGGGGGGAGCCCGCCGCGGGGAACGTGGTAGGTCATGTGAGTCCTCTCCAGATCAGTTCGCCGGCGGGGTGATCGAAGTCGATGTCGCTACCGGCGAGGAAAACCCGACGCACAACGCCGGATAGGGCGCGCTCGTCGTACGGGGTGAGTGCGTTCTTGTGTTCGAGGTCTTCGGCGTGGACGACGAAGGCTTCGTCGGGCGCGAAGATCGACAGGTCGGCGTCGAAGCCCACCCCGATCGTGCCCTTGGAACGTAGCCCCGCTAGCTCCGCGGGTTTCGTTGCCATCCATTCAACCACTTTCTCCAGCTCGATCCCGCGAGCCCGCGCGGCCGTCCACACCACCGGCAGGCTCACCTGCAGCGAGGCGATCCCTCCCCATGCGGTGCCGAAATCACCGGAGTCGAGGTTCTTCAGATCGATGGTCGAGGGCGAGTGGTCGGTGACGATGCAGTCGATCGTGCCGTCGAGCAGGCCCTCCCACAGCAGGTCCCGGTTCGTCGCCTCCCGGATCGGGGGGCAGCACTTGAAGGCGGTGTTCCCGGCCGGGATCTCCTCCGCCGACAGGCTGAGGTAGTGCGGGCAGGTCTCCGCCGTGATCTTCACCCCGTCGCGTTTCGCGGAGGCGATCATCGGCAGCGCGTCGGAGGAGGACAGGTGCAGGATGTGGACCCTGCCTCCGGTCCAGCGGGCGCGGGCGATGACTTCGGCGATCGCGAGGTTTTCCGCGCTTCGGGGCCGGGAATCGAGGAACCGGTCGTACTGGTCGCCCTCGCAATGGGGGGCGCGGTCGATCGAGCGGGAGTCTTCCGCGTGCACGATCATCGTCGCGTCGTAGTTCGCGACTTCGCGCAGGTATTCCTCCAACGCGTCCGGGTCGAGCGGTTGGAATTCGTCCACTCCGGAGTGCAGGAGGAAGCATTTGAATCCGAATACGCCCGCGTCGTGTAGGGAGCGGAGGTCGTCCTTGTTCCCCGGCACGGCCCCGCCCCAGAACCCGACGTTGACGTGGCGCTTGCCTTCGGTCGCCGCGACCTTTTCCTCCAGGGCCGCCACGCTGATCGTCGGCGGGATGGAGTTCAGTGGCATGTCGATGACCGTGGTGACCCCGCCCTTGGCCGCGGCCCGGGTCGCGGAGTCGAACCCTTCCCATTCGGTGCGGCCGGGCTCGTTGATGTGCACGTGGGTGTCGACGAGGCCGGGCAGAAGCACTTCCTCGGGGGCGAGATCGATGACGGTTTCCGCCTCGAGTCCGTTCCCGAGCGGTTCCATCGCAACGATCTTGCCCGCCTCGATCGCTACCTCCCGCGGTTGGAATCCCGCGGTCGTGAGGACCCGCTCGCCGCGGATGACCACCTCATAGTTCACTTCTGCTCCTGT
>CAMXUZ010000086.1 GCA_947251855.1 uncultured Ruaniaceae bacterium | reverse complement strand
GGAAATGCCGTAGGTGTATCCGGACGTTGCCGATGCGTACATCGACGACGCCCAAATCCACGTGGCGGTCATGCTTGCTGCGGAAATACCGAACCCGACGTTATTCCCTGCAGTCATGTAGCCGTCGGCATTTTCCTTCTTTTTACGAATGCGGGTGGAAATCCAATAGGTCCCGCCATAAAAAAGAATTAATAAGCCGACAACGGTGAGTGTGTTGAACTGGAATAATCCGTCCACGCACTCCTCCTCACTTTTTAGTTTTAAACATGGTCGTGTATCTCTGCGGCGATCATTGCCGCGCTACAGCGTCCAGGTACTCACTCTCCCATTCGAGATTTACGTGCCAGCACGCAGGTTTGCCCTGCTCTGCATTCGTTGCGCGGAACACCTACTCAGCGGCCGGACATCTCGTGTCACGCGACCGGGGGCGTTCCAAACACTTGACCATAGCGCATATTACATCGAAAGTAACAAACGACATGGCAAACCGCGCGCAAAGCGCGCGTTGCGGGGCGATCAGCCGCGGGAGACGCCCGGCAGTCGAGCGGAGGTGAGCGAACCGAGTAATCCCATGGCGGCGAGGAAGAGCAACGCCCAGGTGATTCCTAGGGCAGCGAGCGCGGAACTCAAGGCACCTACGATGAGCAGGATGAGCCCCATCGCAGAGTTGGAGACGGCGACGTAGGTCGTGCGCATATCGCCCTCGGCCATGTCGACGACGTAGGTCTTGCGCGCGACCCGCACCCCGGTGTGGGTGAGGGTGAGGATGAAGTAGGCGAGTACGAACACGAGCGGCTGCCAGGAGGCTTCGCCGGTGAAACCGGGTAGCGCGACGATCGCCACGAGCACGATGATGGTGATTGAGGCGGCTGCGGAGCCGATGGTCATCAGCCCTTTGCTGGATTTATCGGCCCATTTGCCGAAGATCCGGCCACCGATGAGCGCCGCAACTCCCGAGGCGATGATGTAGCCGCCGAGGCCCGCGAGCGTATCGGTGCCCGACTGAGCGGCCATCGTCACGATGAAGGGCGGGCTCAACGCCGAAACGAGCAGGAGGCTGCGGGCGAAGACGAATTTCCGGAACGGGCGGTCCTCGCGCAGCAGTCTGATCATCGCGGCGAACCAATTCTCACCGCGGGCGGGAGCGCTGGTCTCGTCCTCGACCGGCTCACGGATCCCGGCATAGACGGCCGCGACCGCGATCCACATGAGCGCACCTCCGGCGAGGAGCCACGCAATCTGCCCGCCCGAGAGATCATCGCCACCGAAATATCGGATCGCGAGCCCAAGCGTGATGACCACGAGCCCGGAGGCGGTCGTCGAGAGCCCGTTGATCTGGCCGCGCTCGCCCTTGGGAATCGTTCGGCCCTGGATGTCCTTAGAGGTGATCGACCCGAGCGAGCGGCCTAAGGAGAACACCGTCAACGCGGCGAGGATGATGATCCCGGCGGCGAGACCGCTTCCCCAAACCGCCGTCGCGGCCATCACCGCGGCGGAGAACGCCTGGATGAGCGCACCGATGACGAACACCCATTTGCGCCGTCGATACTTCAAGATCAGCGGCGTCAAGAACGCCTGCGGAAGCATCGACCCGGATTCCCGGATCGGCACGAGCAGGCCGGTGAGCGCGGCGGGAACCCCGATCGCATGAAACAGCCACGGCAGCACGGTCGAGGCTTTCACGGTCTGGTCGCCGGAGGATTGCAGGGTGCTGGCGAGGACCAACCGCAAACCGTTGTGCGCAACGTTCCTGCGCTGCTGTTCCGGCAATCCGTTTTCGACCTCGGGGTCGCGATCCACGACCGCCGAATAAACGCGCTCGACTCTATTCACAAATGAAACTTATGCGAGCACCGCAGAATCCGCTAGCGAGGTGAGGCTTACCTAAAATGGTCGAGCCCACCCACTTTCGGTGGAGGCGGGTTCTTCTTTAGCATGGCCGGATGCGCACTCGAGGTCTCCTGCTCCCGGCTATCACCCTCGGCGTCTGCCTCATGGGGGCATGTACGCCGCCGCAAACCGGGGAAGGCGGCGAGGAAAGCGCTTCCGAACCGGAGATGGGGCCTGCCCACACGCGGGAACCGGGGCAGGAGCTCACGGTCATCGCCGGCGCCGAGGAGGACATGGCACGGGACATGAGCGCGACGCTGTTTGAGAATTCCCCCATCGCCGTCCTCGCCCCCGCGGGTGATGTCGATAGCCAGCAGGTCGCCGCCGAGGTAGCGACCTCCCTGGGGGTGCCGGTACTCCTCGCCCCCGCTTCTAAGGAGGACTCAGCGACCGGTGCGTTAGCGGAGGAACTTGACCGGCTCGGGGTGGAAACCCTGCTCACGATCGGGGAGGCGGCTCAGGCCCCCGAGAGCGGGGAGTGGGAAACCACGCCCCTGGACCCGGACGCACTCGAGCTGCCTGCGGAGGTCCCCAGCGACTTGCACGGCGAGCCCGTACCCGACACGGCGGCCCTCATCACCGATTCCCCCGAGAACACGGCGGCGACGGCTACCGCCGAGGCTGCGGGAGTGCCGACGGTGGAGGTGGGGGAGGAGGCGAACCTGCAGGCCTCTTCCGAAGCGATCAAGTTCCTTCAGGAGCAGGACCCTGCTGCCGTGCTTGCCGTCGGCGGCGAATTCGCCGACGCCACGGAACTGGATTGGCAGGTGCGGGCGGCACGCACCGGATACGAGCTCCCCGGGGGCGGGCAGCAGATCTTCGATTCGCGGCACTATGTCGCCTTATATGGCACTCCCGGATCCACCGAACTCGGTGTGCTCGGCCACGATGATCTCGAGGGAACGCTCGCGCGGGTGCACGACCTGAGCGCGGAATATCAAGACCTCACGAAGGAAGAGGTGGTGCCAGCGTTCGAAATCATCGCCACGATCGCCTCCGACCAGGCCGGGGACGACGGCGATTTCTCCTCCGAGCGTTCACCCGAGCAGCTTCTTCCCTGGGTTGAGCGGGCCGGTGAGGAGGGGATGGTGGTCATCCTCGACCTGCAACCGGGCCGCACGGACTTCCTCACCCAGGCCAAGGAGTACGAGGAGCTCTTGAAGTTGCCCCACGTCGGCCTCGCACTCGACCCCGAATGGCGGCTGAAACCGGATGAGGAGCACCTGCGTCAGATCGGCTCGGTCTCCAGCGAGGAGATCAACGAGGTGAGCGAGTGGCTCGCCGGTCTGGTCAACGAAGAAGGACTGCCACCGAAAATGCTCGTGCTGCACCAGTTTCGTACCTCGATGATCACCGACCGGGAAGACGTGGAGGTGTCCCACCCGGAGGTGGAGGTGCTCATCCACGCGGACGGGCAGGGCAGCCAGTCAGAGAAGCAGGCAACCTGGCGCGCGCTGCACGTGGATGCCCCCGAGGGAGTCGCATGGGGGTGGAAGAACTTCTACGAGAAGGACTCACCCATGCTCACCCCGGAGCAGACGCTCAGCGAGGTCGACCCCTTGCCGGAGCTCATCACGTACCAGTAGCGATGTCAGCGTTCGGTGAGTTCGCCGAGATGGGTGTCGTTCGGCCCGTATACCTGCATGACGTCCCCGTCGATCACGGCGTCGGTGGGATTGACCAACCACACGTCAACGCCTGGGCATTCGTTCTTCTCGTCCACCTGCATCGTGATCGTGACGTCGTCCCCGTGCTCTTCCCAGGTGCCCTCGACCTTGTTGCACCCATCGGTGCCGGTGATGAGGCCCTCCTGGGTGAAGGTCAGCACGACGTCGCCGGTGGAATCCTCCCACGTGCCTTTCGCGGCCATAGAAACGAATCCGCAGCCGGCGACTAGTGCAATGAGTGCGGCACTGCCCGAAGCGGCCGCAGACTTCTTCCAACGTGACCAATCCATGGTGATCTCCCCATTCGTTACTTCAGGCTAGTCCGCCGACCCGCTGTTGACGAGGGGCGGGCGACTGCCGATTTGCTCGCAACAGTCCAAAATCGGTGCCCGTGTCAATGCCTTTCGGGCCGTTGTTCGCCGGTGCCACGATGAGCTGAAGCGAAAGGAGAGAACATGCATGCACACACGACCAGTCAGGGCACTCGGGAGAACACGATCGTAGGCAGCGTCAGGGCGATCAAAGCGCTCCTCGTTGCCACCGTGGGCGGCTTCGCGCTCCTCGTCGTGTTCGGGAACGTCACGGACTACGACACCAACTTCCAGTTCGTTAAGCATGTTCTTGCGATGGACGCCCGCCGCCCCGACCTCGGACTGACGATCGAGTACCGGGCGATCCCTTGGGAATGGGCCTGGCACGCCGCCTATATCGGGGTCATCATCACCGAAGCATTCATCATGGTCGCCTGCCTCTACGGTGCGGTGAAGATGTTCATGAACATTCGCCGGAGTGATGCCGAGTTCAATGGTGCCAAACGATGGGCGCTGTGGGGGCTGGCCGTCGGCCTGTTCCTGTGGTTCTTCGGCTTCCAAGCGGTCGGCGGTGAGTGGTTCGGGATGTGGATGAACGAGTCCTGGAACGGAATTCCCGACGCCGTTCGCCTGTGCACCTACATCGCCACCGTGCTCATCATCACCCTCATCGGGGGCGACCGGACCGACGAAGAACCCCATGAGATCCTTGCGCTTTCCGCGCACGATGAACCGGCTGTTACGCCTGGGAGTGGCGACCTTCGCTGATCTCTTCGATCACTTTGGCGTTGAACGCGGGGAGGTCGTCGGGATTACGGCTCGACACGAGTCCCTTATCGACGACGACCTCCTCGTCCACCCACGTCGCTCCGGCGTTCTCCAGGTCGGTGCGCAGGCTGGGATAACTCGTCATCGTCCGCCCCGATACCACTCCGGCCTCAATGAGGATCCACGAGCCGTGGCAGATCACGCCCACGGGCTTGCCG
>CAMXUZ010000085.1 GCA_947251855.1 uncultured Ruaniaceae bacterium | reverse complement strand
TCAAGTACTTCGACTCGGTGAAGATCGGACCGGGATGTTGATGCCGTGGTTGGATGAGTTGGTCGCAAGGAGCATCGATGGCGGGTTCGGTCACCATTTTCATCGGATGCAAGCACTCTGGTTTTCTATTGCAGATGTGGTTGTCGCGCGTCAGACTATGTGGCAGGGGTAGTTAGTTGTTGAAATTACCCTTGAGTGAAAGGTCTGAAAATCATGAGTCGTCCACCAAGAATCCCGTTGGAGAAGAAGCTCCGGATCGTGCTGGCAGTGTTGCAAGGCGAGATCACGGTCGCCGAGGCTGCCCGCCGGGAGAAGGTCTCGGAGCAGGCGATCGGGAACTGGAAGCGGCAGTTCCTCGAAGGCGGAAAGCTCGGCCTGGAGACTGGCAAGTCCAAGCCCTCCTCGCGCGAGCAGCAACTGGAGGAAGAAGTTGCTGACCTGACCCAGGCGTTGGGTGAGGCAGCGATCGAGGTCCGGGTGTGGAAGAAGAGCGCGGAGGGCCGCTTGGGCCCTTTGAGGACCTCGAGGTGATCCGCACCGAGGCGGGCATGCCGACCACGAGGTTCTGCAAACTCATCGGCGTGCCCGAACGCACTTACCGGCGCTGGCAGGCCAAGGCCCGCAAGGGCCACCCGGCGAAGGGGCCCTGGCCTCGTCCCGCGCGGGAGGCATCCCGAGCGCTGGTGGTCAAGCACGCGGGTAAGAAGCCGGAATGGGGACACCGCAAGGTGTGGGCGATGGTACGCCACGAGGGGCATGTGGTCTCTCAGGCCACGGTGTTGCGCACCATGCGTGATGAGGGGCTGCTGTTGCCCACCGAGTACCAGAAACAGCGCCGGGAACTGGCCAAGGACCGCCGGGCGGCGTTCGCGAAGAACCCCACCGGACCGCACCAGGTGTGGCAGCTCGACTTCTCCGAGTTCGAGACCACCCAGGGCGGCATCTGGCGCATCGCCGGATGCAGGGACTGGTACTCCAAATACGAGTACCCCTTCCACATCTCACCCACCGGGAACCAGCACGATGCGATCGCGGCAGTGGAACTTGCTCTGGCGGAGTACGAGGCGATCTTCGGCCACCCCTTGCGGGACCTGTGCGAGATCGACGAGGAGACCGGGGAACTGGTACCCGTGGTCACGATCGTCACCGATAACGGCGGGCCGTTCCGGTCGCTGAACTTCCAGATCTTCATCGCCTCCCACCCCGAACTGCGTCACGTGCGTACGAGGAAGAACTCACCGGGTCAGAACGGATCACGCGAACGAGGATTCGGAACCCTGAAGTACGAACGGCTCTTCCTCGATGACATCCCCGACGCCCTGACGTTGTCTGAACGTGCCGAGGACTACCGGATCGAATACAACGACATCCGACCCCACGAGGCGATCTCGTGGAACCGGCCCGCAGAGGTGCACCTGGGGTTGGCCGACCCCACCATCCCCAACTTCGAAATCAAAGAAAACCTGCCAACTACTTGACGCGGGACATGCCTACCCACTTCCGCCGTAGCACCCCCGAACAACGAAGAAGAGCGACTCTTTGCCCTTGCTCGTTTCGACGCACCTCACTATAGTTAAGCACTCCCTCAATTAAGGAGCAGATGAATTGGAAGGGCGTGACTCGTTGAGCCTCATCTTCACCGCATTGGCCGATCCAACGCGGCGAGCGATCTTGTCTCGACTCGCCAAGGGACCGGCCACCGTCGGCGAAGTGGCGCAGCCATTCGAAATCAGCGCTCCCGCGGTCTCTCAACACCTCAAAGTGCTCGAGCGGGCCAATCTCGTATCGCGCACCGCCCGGGCGCAGTGGCGAACACTGACGTTACAGGTCGACTCACTGGATGAGATCTCAACCTGGATCGATACCCAGCGCCGCGAATGGGAATCTCGCCTCGATTCCCTTGAGAATCACCTCGAAGAAATGAAGAGCCAACCAGAAGAATAGGAACAGCACGATGAATCCGACCAGCAACGCATCTCAGAATCCTGAATTCACTATTACCCGCAGATTCAATGCGCCTCGTGAACTAGTGTGGCGCGCCTGGACGGAAGAGTCGGAACTAGCGCAGTGGTTGCGCCCGTTCGGGGTGAGCACCGAGTCGGTCTCCTTCGATGTACGAGTGGGCGGAACGTATCGGTACGTGATGGTCAACGACGAGACTGGAGAAGAGTATCCAACAGGTGGCGAGTTCCTCGAAGTCGAGCCCCTGGATCGTTTAGTGTTCACGTGGGGTGAACCCGGCGCCCCCGTCGATGACTCACCGGTCATCACGCTCACCTTTATCAGTGAAGGTGAACGCACAGAACTCATTTTCCATCTTCGCGGATACGCCGGAGAGCCCGGTGACGGCTTCGTCTATGACGGATGGGCCGAAGCCCTCACGAACTTCGGGAAGCACCTCGCGGGCGAGCCGCTGGGATAGCCCTACTCCGGGCGCGTTGAGCCGTCAGAAACTGAGCGCCGACACCCATCCGATTCGAGCGGCCGCAATGTGACAACCGCCCGGGCGAAGGAGCCGGGCGCGCGCACCGTATCCACTGGCCTCACCTCTGCGATCTCGAGGGCGCGTGAGGCTGCGCGAAGCGCATCGAGCGCCGCGGTGACTCGGGCAGCGGAGCGTCCCGGGAATCAGCCCGATCATTACTGCCCTGCCTCGAGAGCAGGGTCGGCCAAAAACGCCCCGGTCTGGTGTATCCGGGCGACATAGCGGGCGAGCACGTCGGCCTCGATGTTCACCAAGCCGCCCTCAGCGAGGTTCCCCAGTGTCGTAGACGCGAGCGTCGCCGGGATGAGGGAGACTCCGAAGGAGTCCGGCCCCACGGTGGTGACGGTGAGCGAAACGCCGGAGACAGTGATCGCGCCCTTCTCGGCAATCAGGGGCGCGAGCGCGGGATCCATCGTGAACGTGAGGTCCAGCCAGCGTCCCCCCTCACGGCGGCTCCGCAACACGCCCACGCCGTCGACATGTCCCTGAACGATGTGCCCTCCCAGGCGGGCGTCAGCGCGCAACGCCCGCTCAAGATTCACCCGGGCACCCGGGGCGGCGTTACGCAGGGTGGTGCGGCGCAGAGTCTCAGGGACGGCCTCGACGGCGAAGCCGCCGTC
>CAMXUZ010000084.1 GCA_947251855.1 uncultured Ruaniaceae bacterium | reverse complement strand
TCGGGGGGAAATCTGGCACGAGAACTAACAGTCGGTTCGCTCGCCCGCCGGCGGCAACGCATTTTCGGGTTCGGAGTGTGGCGGGGGTCTCACGCGCAGATTTCTGTCTCGGCGGAAAATGCGGTAGTCTCAAACACGGTTCGACGGGCTGTGGCGCAGCTTGGTAGCGCACTGCACTGGGGGTGCAGGGGTCGTGGGTTCAAATCCCGCCAGCCCGACCATTGCGGTCTCGCGCGGCATCGTTCATGTCGCGGGGAAGTCCATCAGTCGGCGGTCAGCAACCCGACGTAATTTACGCTGCTTACGTTAACGCCCCGGACCTTGGCGCACGCTGGTGTCTGAAAGTCCGTTCCTAAGCATTTTGGCCAGTAACCGAAACTGCCCGGTACGGCGAGTGCGCAACCCGCGTCAACCCCGCGACGCCGGAGTCAGTCGCTGCCTAACATCGAGGGCGGAAGGAGGACGCCATGGCTAAGTTGTGGAAACCGAATGAAGAGGTGAACGAGGAAGAGGATCTCGTCGTCACCGATCACCGAGATAAAGAGGCGGGGATCCAGCCACCGGATACCCAGGCCCCGGAAGAAACACTGGAACCGCGCGGCGACGACGTGCTCGAGGAGTACGGAGAAGACGTCGCTTCGTCCCCAGAGCAGCGGGAGCGGGAGGTGTCCCCAGACACCGAATCGGTTGACGAGGATCGGTAATCGGACGGCCGGGCCGCGTCCGCACGGGCGCGGCCCGGCGCTGGTATGGGTTCGGCGGCAATAGCATTAGGAAACCCCCGCGACGACGATTTTCATCTTCCTCACCAGAAACACATCCGCCCCTCCATCGCCGCGGTTGCGGCGACGCGCTCCTCGCTGCTGTTCCACCCGGCTGCTTCGGGTGTATAGTCGGGCCCACTTTGAAAGCCGCGAGCACCTGCTGCGTCGGTGCTGCAGGGAGGGATAATTTTGGGCAAGATCGTCTACGGCTCGGGACAGTTGGAAATCGAGATCGAGGATCGCACGCTAGCACATTTGAAAACCGTGATGATCACGAAACTGCGACGAAACGAAAGCTTCGCTTTGAACTGGACTCACGGGATGGACGACGGTTCCGGTCGATCCACGATATGGGTTCATCCCGGCGTGGAACTGGAGTTCGTGTTCTACGGCAACCGCCGACCGGAACGCAACCGCGAATGGATCGAACTGCTACTAGATGCGGCGAACTCTGCGGAAGGTTTACGGATGATCCCCGAGCCGGAACCCGAACACGCAGGGGTGAGTCGATAGCTGACGCGCGGTTCCGCGCGGACCTCATTCTTTCCCGCCCGCGATCGGCGCGGCGGCCACGCAGCCCGCGGAACGCAACCACTCATTGAGCCGGGTTTTCCAGACCGGTCCGTGTGAGAGCGCTGCGGCCAGCGCCCATCGGGCTTGCACCGTGGAAAGATCGCCAGCGAACAGCGCGCCCGCGCGGGCAAGATCTGCTCCACCACCTGCGTAGAGGCCAACGGCCGCACCCGCCCCGGTTCGCGAGGTGACGACGACGGGCCTTCCGTCCTCGATCGCCGCCACCAACCGGGCGGTCAGTTCCGGCGGGGCGTTGCCCGCCCCCATCCCTTCCACCACGAGCGCGGCGTCGCTCGCTAGCAACGCATCCAATATCGTGTGCGTAATCCCCAGCTGCACGCTGAGTACTTCAACTCGCTCGATCGCGATACCGGCGGCTCCGGTGAGGGAGGTGGCGGGCAGCACCGGGACGGCAAACCTGCGCACCCCGCCTTCATCAACATTGGCGAACGGTCCACGTCCGGGGGCCGAGAAGCCCGTCACAGATAACGTGTGGGTCTTGCGCACCCCGATCGCGGGGAGCACCTCATCCCCGAACACCACGGACACTCCCGTCCCTCGGGCTTCGGTCGATCCCGCCCACGCGAGCGCAGCGGCGAGGTTACGCGGGCCGTCGGGGCTGGGATCATCAAAGGGACGCTGGGCTCCGGTGAATACGACGGGTGGATCAGTGGGCTCGCGCAGGAGAGAGAGCGCAAAAGCTGTTTCCTCCATCGCGTCGGTTCCGTGCGTGATGACGACGGGATGCGACCGTCCGCAGTAACGAGCCAACTCGTGGACATCAGTAGCGGTGAGGGCGGAGGAGACGAGCGCGCGCGTATCGCGCACCTCAACGCGCTGGGGGAGGGGCCATACCTTTGCCGCCTCGGCGAGCAGCTCCGTGCCCCCGCGGCCCACCCGCCGCCCTGCAGGTGCGTCGATCGAGGCGATCGTGCCGCCCGTGGCGAGAAGAATTATCATGCCCCCGACGGTAGCCCGACCGGGCCGGTCGCTGGGTAAAGTCAGGACGTGAAGACTTACCAGACGTACCTGTTCGATCTTGATGGCACGATCTATCTGGGGGAGGAACTGCTCCCCGGGGCCGCGCGAACGATCGCGGCGTTGAAAGACACCGGTGCTGACGTGCGCTACGTGACGAACAACCCGACCAGGCTCGCTACGGATTACGCAGCGAAGCTCACCGGACTCGGCGTTCCCACCGACCCGGACGAGGTGATTACCTCCGTGACCGCCACAACGATGTGGCTGCGGGAGAACCACCCGGAAGCGGCGGTGTACCCCATCGGCGAGCCGCCCCTCCTAAAGGCGCTCCGCGAGGGTGGGGTGCAGCTGAGCTCCGACCCTGCCGAGATCGACCTTGTTCTCGTGTCCTTCGATCGAACCTTCACCTACGAAAAGCTCCAGATCGCTTTCGACGCGCTGTGGTTCCACAAGCGAGCACTGCTCGTTGCCACCAACCCCGACAAGTTCTGCCCCTACCCGGGGGGACGCGGTGAGCCCGATGCGGCCGCGATCATCGCGGCGATCGAAGCCTCCACAGGGGTGGGCCTGAGCCGCACGTTTGGCAAGCCCAGTCCGGATCTCGCTCACCTCGCCCTCGCGAGCGCAGGGAAGGAGCGCGATCTTCGCGACTGCGTAGTGGTCGGTGACCGGCTCGAAACCGACATTGCGATGGGCATCGAGGCAGGCATGGACACCGTGCTCGTCCTCACAGGTGACTCTACCCGTGAAGACCTGCGCTCCGGCCTCATCCAACCCACCCGCGTGATCGATGCCTTACCGGAACTGTTGGGCTGAGGCGAAGGGCCGCACCATCGCCGGGGGAGGGGGAGAGTGGGCGAGGAGGACGCGGCCTTGTTAACCGGCGGCCGACCCTAAGCCGGTTCCCGTGAGCGCGCCGATCCGGGATCCTTCCAGCAATCCCGTAAGGTTGGTTATCGTGGAGCCGAAAACTCAGGATACGACTGATCGCGTCTGGACTGTGCCCAACCTCATTTCCATGGCGCGGCTCTTACTCGTGCCCGTCGTGGCCGTGCTCATTCTCCAGGCTCACGACGTCGCCGCCGTGGTCGTGCTCGCGGTCGCGGGGATCAGCGACTATGTTGATGGCTGGGTGGCTCGCAGATTCAACCAGATGTCCCGGCTCGGGAAGTTTCTCGATCCGCTGGCGGATCGGCTCTTCATCGCCGTGACGCTTATCGGCATGGGCGTACGCGATCTCATTCCCTGGTGGCTCGTCATCGCCATCGGCGCCCGAGAACTGCTCGTGGGGCTCACGATGCCCGAACTGGCACGGCGCGGCTTCGTCGGCTACCCCGTACACCTTGCCGGCAAGGCGGGAACAATGGCCCTCATGTATGCGTTCCCGCTGCTGCTCCTCGCGAGCATCGACAACGTTGTCGGCGACGTTGCCTACGTCGTCGGCTGGGCGGCCGTGCTGTGGGGGGTCTACTTGTATTGGACTGCGGGGATCACCTACCTCAATCAGTTCCGCCAGGTCCTCCACCAGAATCTGCGCGCCCACGCCGAGCGGCCGACCATCCGCCACGCGACCACGTCGATGGCCCGCCACCACGTGGGTTGGAAGAAGAAGCTGGATGACGCCCCACCCACCGGCTGATGAGGAACGCTCAGGCAAAGGAGGCGCGCGCCCCGATGCCTCGATGACCCTCCTGCGCGAGATCATGGAACGCCCACGCGATCCCGCCTATGCCGAGGTCACCGAACGTCGCATCGACGGCAGCCGAGGGCGCAGCTGGTTCCAGGAGATCGTCGTACTTCTCCTCACCATTGCGATCGGCACGGGGGGAGTGTGGGCGGCCCGGCAGTTACGCGCGCCGGTGGTAAGCGCGTTGCAGGCACGCACCGTCCTCGAGGAACAGATCCGCGACCGCTCCGCGGTGACCGACTCCCTGAGCGCGGATATCGCCGATCTGCGTAGTGAGATCGGCGAACTCGAAGGCCATCTCAATTCACCCGCGGATGAAATCCGTAGCCGCGAAGCGGAGGTCGCCAGTGTCCACGCGGGCACGATCCCGGTATCCGGACCTGCGATCGAGATCGAACTCACCGAACCTTCCCAACTGTCCTCGCCCGAGGATCACGTCCTAGATTTCGATGTCCAACTCATCGTCAACTCGCTGTGGGCGGCCGGGGCAGAAGCGATCTCCATCAACGACCGCCGCCTCGCTTTCGGCACCGCGATCCGCAGCGCCGGCGAGGCGATCCTCGTCGACCTGGAGCCGGTCACGAGCCCGTATCGCATCATCGCCATCGGTGAACCCGACCGGCTCACTCGATCCTTCTCCGAAACACCGGGGGCCAGCCACCTGAAGCTCTTGCACTCGAATTTCCGCATCGGCAGTTCCATCACCCAACACGCACGGGTAGACCTGCCCGCGGGTAACGCGATGCGGCTGAATTACGCTGAACCGGAAGCGAACCTCGCCGACGGTGAACATGGCACACTGAAGGGGGAGGAGTAGAACTATGATCGCGGTTGCCGGGCTCGTCGTCGGGGTCATTCTCGGCCTCGTTTTCCAAATCGACATTCCCGTGGCACTCCAGCCTTACCTCCCCATCGCCGTCGTCGCGGCGTTAGACGCCCTGCTGGGTGGGCTGCGGGCACGCTTCGAAGGCACTTTCGACGAACGGGTATTCGTCACCTCCTTCCTGTTCAACGTCGTCATCGCCGGTGTGCTCGTGTTCCTCGGTGACCAGCTAGGCGTCGGTCCGCAACTGTCGACCGCGGTGGTCGTCGTGCTCGGGATCAGAATTTTCTCTAACTCCGCTTCCATCCGCCGGTACATCTTTAAGGCATAACCGTGACGGAAGACCAGCAGCCGCCCACCAACAGCGCCCGAGACACCCCGCGCCCGCCCGGGAAGAAGAAGTACCCGTGGCGCTCACAGCTGCTCGTGGGCTTCCTCACCGCGATGCTCGGTTTCGGCATCGTCGTCCAAGTCCGGCAGATCCAGACCGATGACCTCGCCAACATGCGCCAGGACGATCTCGTGAAGCTCCTCGACGAGGTGACGCGCCGGAACGAGGACCTCACCGAGGAACGCAGCCAGCTCCGCTCCGATCGCAGCCAACTGCAATCAGGGTCGGATCAGAGTGAATACCTGAAGAATTATGCGAACTTGCAGGCGATCCTGTCCGGATCGGTCGAAGTGCACGGCCCGGGAGTCCATGTGACGGTCGACGACCCCGGGCACAACGTCGCTGCGCATGACATGGTGCACATGCTCGAGGAGCTCCGCAACGCGGGGGCGGAAGCAGTCAGCGTTGACGAGGTGCGCCTGGTTGCGGGCTCCTACTTCATCGACACCGCCGGGGGGATCCTCGCCGACGGCGAACTGCTCTCCCCACCCTATCGATGGCGAGCGATCGGAAACGTCTCCACGATCACCGGCGCGCTCGAAATTCCCGGCGGCGCTCTGGCCGGCTTTCGTAATGTCGGTGCAAGTGTTTCGATGGTAGAAGAGGAGGACACCGAGATCACGGCTATTCGGACTCTTTCGCCGATGGAGTTCGCAACTCCAACCACGGAAACCAAGTAACCTACAGTTAGCGAACTCGTTAAGAAACGGATGAGTGAGGCACTAGATGACCAACCCCGACCCGCAGGACCCGCAGCACCGGGACGCTGAGGAACACCCTGCCCAAGTCACGGCCACGTTCGAACGAGTCGGTGAGGCCGACACCGAACGCGTGGCTACTCCTGCGCGGGCGGAAGATCGTCAGGCGATCGAGGCGCTTCCGCCGTCCTCGGCGCTGCTCATCGTTCAACACGGCCCGACGGCGGGAGCGCGGTTTCTCCTCGACGCCGAACGAACCACTGTGGGGCGCCACCCGAAAGCGGATATTTTCCTCGATGACGTCACCGTCTCCCGCAAACACGCGGAGTTCCTCTCCTCCCCGAACGGATACCTGGTCCGGGACGTCGGCAGTCTCAACGGCACCTACGTCAACCGCGTCCGGATCGATGAAGCCCTGCTCGTCGCGGGTGATGAAGTGCAGATCGGGAAGTTTCGCCTCACCTACCACCCGAGCCCGAACCGCAGCGCAGGTGAACAACCGACTCCATGACACCCGCACAACCTGCTCGCACCCCCGGGCCTGATCCCGAACCGCAGCGCGCAAGTGCGCCAGGGGGTCCAGGAACCTGGCCCCACGGAGTGTCCCATACGCCGACGATGAGCATCGGCGCTGCGCTCGCGCTACTGACTGCTGAATTCCCGGCCGTCCGGATCTCCAAGATTCGGTTTCTGGAAGAACAGGGGATCGTCACCCCGCACCGGACCACCTCGGGTTACCGGAGCTATTCCCAAGCGGACATCGAACGGCTCCGCTTCACCCTCGCCGCCCAACGCGATTCGTTCTTGCCGTTGAAGGTCATCCGCGCGCGTCTCGAAGAGCTCGACCGCCAGGGCGCGGGAGCGCCGAGCACCGGTGCCCGGGTGGTGACGGAGGACGGGGAACTCACCACGGCCGCAACGAACGCGGCGATGACCCTGGAGCAACTCGCGCAGGCGTGCGGGGTGAGCGAACACGATCTGCGCCACTATGTCGACGAAGGACTGCTCCGCGCGGACTTCTCCGGCCGGTTCAGCGCAGCCAATGAGCGTATCGTCCGGCTGCTCACCTCCCTGCAGGACGAAGGTGTCGACCTGCGCCACATCAAGGGCGTGCGCAACGCGGCGGACCGGCAGGTGGAGCTCATCCGGCAACTCACTGCGCCGATCCGATCCCGCAAGCGCACCTCGGCTTCGGCCGCGGCCGCCGAGCAGGCCCGTGAATTGGCGAACCTTTTGACCGATCTTTACTCGAACATTCTCGAGGACGGCGTGGATCGCCTCTAGCGGGAAGTTATTTCCGAAATCAGTAGGTACACGGCCCCGATAGCGCGTAGCGTTGAAGTGTGCTGAAGATGACGATCATTGGGGTGCGGGTGCGGGTCTCACCGACCGCGAACGATGTTGTGGTGCTGCTCCGCGACGAAACCAGCGGGCGCGCGGTGCCCATCCTCATCGGGCCCCACGAAGGGGTAGCGATCGCCAGCGCACAATCGGGGCTCAGTTCCGGACGCCCCGGGCCATACGACCTCCTCCTCGCGGCGCTCGATGCCGCCGAGGTCTCACTCACCGGAGTGGAGATCATCGAACTGCGCGAGGGTATCTTCATCTCCGAACTCCTGCTCTCCAACGGCAAGCGCGTGGATTCGCGTACCTCCGACGCGATCGCTCTGGCATTGCGCGCCGATGTCGACGTGATGTGCGCGGAGGAGATCGTGGAAGAAGCCGGACTCCACCTCGACACCGCGAGCGAGGATGAGGATATGTATCTCTCCCGCAGTGAGGACACCGAGGCAGAGGTCGCGGAATTCCGTTCCTTCCTCGAGGATGTCGACCCTGCCGACTTCGGCTCCGCCGAGGATTAACGACACGCCGGGGCGAACTCTTTTGAAGGCAATTTTCAGGTGGAAATCCCGCGCCGGGGCAGGCGCGGGTACGATGCAAATGGCGCGATCTCCACGAAAGCCTACAGCTCAACTTGAGGGTGAGCTCGGCGCGCAGGTGTGGCGGAGGTCGGTCGCGGCCGGAGGATCGTTGACGCGGGCACTCCCGACCCATAGATTTACCAACAGCAGAGCATACGAACGCCACCGTGTGCCAACACCGTTAGGAGAGTGAATCGCGTGAGCGGAACAGGCGAACTCGCAGGGCACAGCGAGGCTCGTATTCAAGGAATGCTTTTTGGTGACGCTCTCGCCGATATCGATGAGGCAACCGGCTTTCGCGGACCGGTAGCATGCAAAGCCGCAGGGATCACCTACCGGCAACTTGATTACTGGGCACGCACCGGCCTGGTGGAACCCACGATTCGCCCCGCGACCGGCTCAGGAACGCAACGGTTGTACTCGTTCCGCGACGTCCTCGTCCTCAAGGTCGTCAAACGACTCCTCGATTCCGGTGTCTCTCTTCAACAGATCCGTAGCGCGGTGGAACACCTGCGCGAACGCGGGGTGGAGGACCTCGCGCAAATAACGCTGATGAGCGACGGCGCATCGGTGTACGAATGCACGAATGCCGACGAAGTGTTCGACCTCGTCCAGGGCGGGCAAGGCGTGTTCGGGATCGCCGTGGGAAAGGTCTGGCAAGAGGTCGAGGGCAGCCTGTCGGAATTCCCGACCGAGCGCATCGAGAACGACGACGCCGAAATCACCTCTATCGACGAACTCGCTGCGCGCCGGCTTGCGCGCAAACTCGGGTAATCGCGCCGGTTCTCCTCTTGGTGAGCCGTTCGGGCTGAAACCTCGAGCACATCTCACTAAGGTAAGGACATGGCACGGTACTTCGACATCCACCCCGATAACCCGCAAGTACGCAGCATCCGACAGGTGGCGCAGATCTTGCGCGAACGCGGATTGATCGCATACCCCACCGACTCGCTCTACGCCCTCGGCTCCGCGCTGGGGAACCAGGAGGGCAAGGACCGCATCCTGCGGCTCCGCAACCTCGATGAGCGGCACGACTTCACACTCGTCTGCGCCGACTTCTCACAAATGGGCCAGTTCGTGCACATCAGCAACCGAGTGTTCCGGGCGCTCAAAGCGGCCACACCCGGCCCGTACACCTTCATATTGCCGGCGACCAAAGAGGTGCCACGGCAGTTCCTACACCCGAAGAAGAAGACCGTGGGGGTGCGGATCCCCGATCACACCCTCGTACGGGCGCTCCTCGCAGAACTGGGCGAGCCCATCCTCTCCTCAACACTGCTCCTTCCCGATCAGCCTGAGCCCCTCACCCGAGGCTGGGAGATCAAAGAGCTACTCGATCACCAGCTCGATGCCGTCCTCGACAGTGGCGACGTGAGTGGCGAACCCACCACCGTCATCGAATTCATCGACGATGTGCCAACGATCCACCGCGTCGGGGCGGGCGATCCCGCGCCATTCGAATAGGCAGCCCGATGTCGCCAGGATTTCGTTGGGGCGTCGCGACGGCCGCCTACCAGGTGGAGGGCGCGGCAACCGCCGACGGGCGCCGTCCCTCGATCTGGGATCGGTTCTCGCACACACCGGGCCGGGTGCAGGGCGGCGATACCGGCGATGTCGCGGCCGATCACTACCACCGGTGGAACAATGACCTCGATCTCCTCGAGCACCTCGGAGTAGATGCCTACCGCTTCTCTGTCTCCTGGCCCCGCGTCATTGCGGCCCACGGGGGCGTGAACCCACTGGGAATCGATTTCTACGATCGTCTGGTCGATGGCCTCCTCGAGCGGGGAATCGATCCCGTCCTCACTCTCTATCACTGGGATCTGCCCCAGGACCTGGAGGATCGAGGGGGCTGGGCGAACCGTGATACCGCGTTCCATTTCGCAGACTACGCCGGGGAAGTGGCCCGCCGGCTCGGGGATCGGATCGCCCTGTGGGGCACCGTGAACGAACCCTGGTGTGCGGCGTTCCTCGGCTACGCCTCCGGGGTGCACGCTCCGGGTCGCCAGGAGCCGCAGGCGGCGCTTGCTGCGGCCCATCACCTCAATCTTGCCCATGGGCTCGGCGCGAGAAGCATCCGGGGCGTCCTGGGCGATAGCGCCCGGCTCACCATCGCCCTCAATCTCCACGTCGTGCGTCCCGCCGACCCCGAGCGCCGCGAGGACCGCGAAGCGGCCCGCCAGATCGACGCGGTGGGAAATCGGATCTTCCTCGACCCGATCATGGGGGAGGGGTACCCCGATGACCTCTTGCGCGACCTCGCCCACGTGAGCGATTTCAGTTTTGTGCGCGCCGGCGACGAGCGGCGGATCGCCGCGCCGCCCGATGTGCTCGGCGTCAACTATTATGATACGTCGCGCGTACGCGGCCAGCCGTTCCCTCCGTCGACGGCGGGGGAGGGCAATGGGGGCCACGGCGCCGGGAACCCATGGGTGGGAGCCGACGTGGAATTTCTAGCCGAACCACCTCCGCACACGCAGATGGGGTGGAACATCGACCCGTCGGGCCTCACCGAACTCCTCATCGGGCTGAGCGAGCGGTTTCCGATGTTGCCGCTCATCGTCACTGAGAACGGCGCTGCGTTCGAGGACACGCTCGAAGGAAATCGCGTACACGACGACGACCGCATAGATTATGTCAAACGCCACCTTGTCGCCCTCGAGGAGGCGACTCGCCAAGGTGCGGACGTGCGCGGACACTTCCTGTGGTCGTTCCTCGACAACTTCGAATGGGCCTACGGGTACAGCAAACGCTTCGGCATCGTCTACATCGACTACGAGACTCAAGAGCGCACGATCAAAGACTCCGGACGCTGGTACCGGGACATGATCCGCTCGGCCCGCGAGCAAGAGAACCGCCAATAGTCGGGGGAGGGCGCGGCGGCCCGGGTGGCGCTCGATCCGCGACCCCTCTCGCCCAAAATGACATAATGTACATTATCGGCGAAAGGGGTTTTGTTCTGGCGCCGCGATTGTGCGGCTGCGCGGTTCAGGTGCGCCACCAATCGTCCTGCGGGCGCACCGGCAGGTGCCGTTTGTGCCGCGAGACGAGATATAAGTGTTCGATGCGTTCTTGGGCGGCTGCGGACACGGGTTTACCTTCGAGGTAATCGTCGATCTGTGGATACGTCACGCCGAGGGCCTCTTCGTCGGACTGGCCCGGGTCCTCGTCCAGCAGATCGGCCGTCGGCAGTTTTTCGTACAGCGGCGGCGGGCTGCCGGCGGCGATGAGCAGGTCGCGGCCCTGGCGTTTGGTCAACCCGAACAGGGGCATCACGTCCGCCGCGCCGTCACCGAATTTCGTGTAGAAACCCGTCACCGCTTCGGCTGCATGGTCGCTGCCGAGGACCGCCAGGCCCCATTCGCCGGCGAGCGCGTAGTGAGCAACCATCCGCTGGCGGGCCTTGATGTTTCCCTTATTGAAGTCCGAGACGGCGATCCCGCGGCTGAGCATCTCGGCCGCGATCCCGTCCGTCGCCCGCGCGACGTCAATGGTCAACGTCTCGTCGGGTTCGATGAACTTCAGGGCGAGCTGGGCGTCCTCCTCGTCGCTCTGCACCGCGTATGGCAGGCGCAAGGCAATGAACCGGGCGGAAGCTCCCTGATCGCGCAGCTCCGTCACGGCCCGTTGTGCGAGCATGCCCACGAGGGTGGAATCTTGCCCGCCGGAGATACCATGCACGTACCCGTTCAACCCCGTGCGCTGGAGGTATTCCTTGAGGAAATCTACTCGACGGCGGATCTCCGCGCCCGGGTCGATCTCCTGACGAACCCCCAGTTCGGCCGTGATCTGTTGTTGTAACGTCGCCATCTATCCAGTCTAGATGCGGCGAATCTGAAAAGTTCCTGAGATTCGGCTGCCAATTCGCCTGCACGCTCCGCGCCCTCATGAGATACTTCACGCTCCTTCACACGACCTTCACCTTTAGGGTGGAACAACCCGGGAAGATCGAGCGTTGACACGGATAGCGCTGAAAGTATTTGCGCTCAGGCTTGAGGAGGCAATCATGGCAGAACGCACCCTACGCGGGAGCAGATTAGGCACGCAGAGTCTCGAAACTGAAGCCGGTATCCAACTCGCGCCTCGAGTCGAGGCCGTTTACGACCTTCCCGATGGTCGCGTGATCGTCGTCCCGTTCGCAGCCGACGCCGATATCCCTCACCACTGGGAGGCGATCGATGGCACTCAGGGAGTCCTGCGGGACGCCGTGGGTGAGCCGGAAGAAGAAGGCAAGGCCGCTCGTAAGCAGCGCACCCACTGGGACATGCTGTTAGAGCGGCGGAGCCGGGAGGAACTGCAGGACCTGCTCGACGAACGCCTCGAAGTGTTGCGCGCCCGGCGCCGCAGTGCCTAACTGACGCAATCCTGAGCCCCGCCACCGATGAGGTGGCGGGGCTCAGTTCTTCTTCCTCACGATCCGCGCGAGCTGCTCGACTCGGTATCGCACTCCCCAGGCGGTGACCCGCCAGAGTGCTTCGGCGACGATGTGGCCGCTCATCTTCGATTCGCCTTCCGTGCGCTCGATGAACGTGATCGGTACCTCAGTGATCGCTCCCCCGGCACGATAGACGCGCCACGCCATGTCGATCTGAAAGCAATACCCTTGGGAGTTGATCCTCCTCAGGTCGAGGCGGCGGAGCACCTCCGCGGTATATACGCGAAAGCCCGCCGTGGCGTCCTTCACCGGCAGGCCCATCGCGAGCCGGGTGTACATCGTCGCCGCCCGGCTCAGCAGCACCCGATGGTTGGGCCAGTTCTCCACCGCTCCCCCGGGCACCCACCGTGAACCGATGACGAGGTCGGCGGTCGTTGCCGCTTCGAGGAGCGCCGGCAGATCCAACGACCGGTGGGAGGAATCGGCGTCCATCTCCACGATCCGATCGTATCCGCGGTCAAGGGCCCATTCGAAACCGGCGATATACGCCCGCCCGAGGCCCTCCTTCCCCTCGCGGTGGAGCACGTGGACATTCCGGTCCTGCGCCGCGTAGTCCCGCGCCCACTCGCCGGTGCCGTCCGGGGAATTATCGTCGACGATGAGGACCTCGGCCGCGGGGCAGTCCTCCCGCAACGCGCGAAGCGTGAGGGGCAGCGCCTCCCGCTCGTTGTACGTGGGCATGATGACAAGAACGCGCATGAGATCGACCTATCCCCGCGCCGGCACACGGTAGCGGACCATGCCGGCAATCACCCCGAGCCCAACGAGGACCATCAGTCCGTACACCGGCCACGGTCCGAGTCGGGTGGCGAGCGTCTGCGTGGTTCGAAGCGGAATCTCTGCGGCGAATTCGTCGGCGGTGAATAGTTCGGTCACCTCGTGCAAGTCTCCATCCGGCGCGGCCCACCCGGAAACCCCGACCGTGGAGATCTGGACGGCCGCCCGGCCGTGCTCCACTGCGCGGAACCGGGTCATCGCGAGCTGCTGAACGCTTTCGGTCGTCTCCCCGAAACTCGCATTATTCGTCGGCACGTACAGGAACTGCGAGCCGTCCTGCACCGCCTCCTGGATGAGGGCGTCGTAGGCGACCTCGAAGCAAATGATCGTTGCCGTGCGCACGTCTCGGCCCAGCGTGGCCACCGGCACGTCGAGGTAGGCAGGCTCCTCCCCCGCTGACATGTCCACCGATACCAGGTCGACGATCGGCACGATCTCACGGATGTATTTGCGCAGCGGAATGTACTCGGCGAACGCCGCGGGGATCTGTTTCGCGTAGACGTCTCCCACACCGTCGACGCCGTCCCACACGAGGATCTCGTTATAGCGGGTGTCCTCGGTGTAGCGAACCGTTCCCACGAGCATCGGAACCCCGGCCACTTCGGCGGCGGCGTTGACCATCTCCCGAGCCTCCTCGTCGATTCGTGGATCGTAATCGGAGGCGTTCTCCGGCCAGAGCACGAGATCCACCTGCCCGTGCTCCTCGATGAGCCGCGAAGTCCCAGCCATGTGGTTACCCGTCACCTCCCGCGCATTCTGGAATGCATCCCGGCCCGGATTGGCGATGTTACCCTGCACCGCGCCGATCCGGATCGTGCCCTCCTCCGCCCGCGAATCGAGCCCGATGAACATCGGGGCAACGAGCACCGCAGCGATCGTGAGCGCGGCAAGCGGCACGCGCACCATATCCCGGCTCAGGAGTGCCCCGACCCCGACGGCGAGGAGGCCCCCGAGCGCGGCAACGACGAAAGACACCAGGGGCGCCCCGCCGTAGGGAGCGAGTTTCACCAGCGGCCCGTCCGTTTGCGAAAACGCCATCCGCACCCAGGGGAAGCCCCCGAACGGCCACACCTGGCGAAGCTGTTCGGCAGCGACCCACGCCCCCGCGAACGGCAACACGAGAACCACTTGGGCGTTGCGCAGCGCCGGGACCCGCCGGATCCATACGTACATCACCGGCGCGAGTGCCATCAACATCGCCTGGGCGATCGATAACGCCACCCAAGGGATGGCGCCGGCCGCTTCGCGTGCCCACCACAACAAGGGCAGGAAGTGGGCCACGCCCCACACCGTTGCGACGAGGAAGGCCCAACGGGCCGAATCGCGGGTCAGGGTCCACATCAAGAGCGCCATTCCCACGATGGCCAGGGGCCAGATCGATGCTTGAGGAAATGCGAAGTGGGCGAGGAATCCCCCGACTGCCGCGACTAACAGCGAGGTGGACCGGCGGGAAACAGACACGAGGACAGAATACTTCACTCGCACCCCTGCCACTGCCCCGGCGCGGTCGGGCCTCCTTCGGACCGCGGGGGCGTCCCCCTCGTTTTCTAATGAAGGCGTCCCGCGCCGGGTCTGCAGTGCAGGTACGGTTGGCAATCTACCTGCTTAGACCCTATTAGCCAACCGACCATCGACGCTGGTCAAATGCATCGACGCTGGTCAATCGCGTGGGAGTTTCCGGGAAGGATTTTCCGTTCTGGGCGTGTCGCGCTTGTCTTCCTCACGAGGTCTCTAGCTCCACGCCCCGGTGCCACAGCCGCAGCAGCCGCGGCTCGGGCTCGCCGGCACCGAAAAACGGTAGCAGCGGCGTACCCGCGCGTTCATCGGTGGACCAGTGCGCCGCCCGTTCATCCGGCGCCTGTACGGCCAGCGCCTCCACGTGCCACGAAGCGAGGTCGGCC
>CAMXUZ010000083.1 GCA_947251855.1 uncultured Ruaniaceae bacterium | reverse complement strand
CGCCTCGGGTCTTGCTCAGCGGCTCCAGCGGGCGGGCGACCCCGGCGGGTGCGGGGCGCGAAGTAGGGGCTCAGTTGCCCGCAGCGCGGAACTGTTCGATGACTTCCTTGGGTAGCCGCTTGCCGTCGGGGACCTCGATGCCGTTGGCCCGGGCCCATTCGCGGACCGCCCGTGGATCGGCCTTGGTTTCCTGGTAATGCATCTTCGGCCCCGCGCCCCCCGTCTTCCTCGCCGCGGCCATGAACCGCGCGAGGTCCCGGATGAAGGCGTTCCGGTTCGATTTCGATAGGTGCATCTCGTACTCGATGCCATCGACGGCGAAATTCACCGTGACATCGGCAGGTGAGCCATCGACGTCGTCAACAAAGGATGGTGTGTGCGCCATAGTGTGCCCCTCGGGCCGGGAATCGTCGCTTCGGTGGCAGAATGAATTCTACGCCACGGGGGCGCGCTTTCCCGCCACCGGAAATCGAGCCTCCAGCCATGCCGACAGTTCCCGCTCGAACCGGTCCCGCGCGGGCCGCTCCGAGAGCGTGAGATCGTGGCGGCCGCCATTGATGCGGACCACGGTCACGTCCCGCCCGAGCCCCGCCGCCCGGCGCCACATCTGCGGCGGGGAGAGCACGACGTCGGTCCCGCGCAGCTCTTCGGCGCTGGGGTTCTTGTTGTCGCCGCGGGCACCGGAGGTCGCCATGAACACCGGCACCGGGAGGTCCAACCCCTTGGCCACGGCGCGGTGCCCCTTGAGGATCGCGGCGAGCCAACCGGCATACACCCCGAACCCCTCGAAGGGTTTCCACCCGAGTTCATACGTCCAGTCCCCGCCGGTGCTGGAATGCAGGGACTCCCCGTACCCGGAACCGAGCGAGGAGATCGGCGCGTAGGGAATCAGGTGGCCGAGCCGGCGCAGCACCGGGGCCGCGACCGCGCGCGTGAACCACGGCTCGTTGAGGTCCAGCCACGGGCTGTTGAGCATGAGGCCGGCGACGTCCCCGGGATGCCGCGCGGCGTACAAGCTCACGATGAGCCCGCCCGTGGAGTGGCCGGCGAGCACGACCTCGTCGTGGCTTTGGTGGAGCAGTGCGATCGCCGCGGAGATCTCCTCGTCATAGACCGCGAGATCCAGCGTCCAGTTCGGGCGGCGCCCGGCTCGGATGGAGCGACCGTAGTCGCGCAGGTCGAGGGCGGCGAACGCGAAGCCGCACTCCTCCCAGGTGCGCGCGTGGTGGGTCTGGAAGAAGTAGTCGACGAATCCGTGGATGTACAACACCGCCCGGCGCGTGCCCGGCTCGCCCGGCGCCTGTGCGCTCGGGGCGCGTTGCACCAGGGTCGCGACCGGGGGTACGGCTTCCCCGTCGCCGGCAAGGGTGAGCGTTCTCGCCTGCCAGGGTTCGCCAAGCACGTCCGGAACGGGGGAGGAGAAGCGGGCTGCGACGTCGTCCATACTCCTCATCCTCTCATTCCTTCGCCCCACACCGGCCCGGAATCTGCCCGGGCGGGTGGGAGGGGGCGGGAGTCAAATCTCAACGGGTGGACGACCCGGGCGGGTTGTCTCGCGGGCGGGGGAGGGGGCTTTAGGGTCGAAGGGCCATCCAGAGCGGCTGAGAGATCTGGCTCCCGGAAGCTGCAGCAACGCGAGTGCTAACGCCAGAATCGATGGAAGGAACGATGGAATGAGTGAACCCCGCCCCCGATGTGTGCTCCCGACGAACCAAGGCCTCGCCACCTACGCGGTGCGCGGGGGCCAGCAACGCACCGAGTTTGAGGAGATGACGGAGCCGGTCTTCCTCACTCAGGGGTTCGTTTACGACCGCGCCGCGGAGGCAGAAGCGGCGTTCGCGGGGGAACTCAACCGATTCACCTATTCCCGCTACGGCAACCCGACGGTCTCGGCGTTCGAGGAGCGGTTGCGATTGATGGAAGGAGCGGAAGCATGTTTTGGCACCGCCAGCGGTATGTCCGCGATCTACACCACGTTGGTGCCGTTGCTTCGCCCTGGCGCGCGCGTCGTTGCCGCGCGGGCGCTGTTCGGCACGACCTTCACCGTCCTTAACGACTGGCTCGCCCCGTGGGGCGTGCACACCGACTTCGTCGATGCCCACGATCTCGACTCGTGGCGCCGGGCGCTCGCCGAACCGGCCGACGTGGTGATCTTCGAATCCCCCTCCAACCCGATGCAGGACATCGTCGATATCCCCGCGGTGTGCGAGCTCGCCCACGGCGCCGGCGCGGTCGTCATCGTGGACAACGTGTTCGCGACGCCGGT
This sequence comes from uncultured Ruaniaceae bacterium, assembly GCA_947251855.1. The sequence goes on along the minus strand of CAMXUZ010000083.1, from coordinate 1,029 downwards.
GCTGCAGCGCCCGATCGAGTTCGGGGCGGACGTCGTCGTCTACTCGGCGACGAAGCACATCGACGGCCAGGGCCGCGTGGTGGGCGGAGCGATCCTCGGTACCGAGGAGTTCATCAACGGCCCGATCGCGGAATTCGTGCAGGCGACCGGGCCGACGCTCAGCGCCTTCAACGGCTGGGTCCTGCTCAAGGGGCTGGAGACCCTGCCGCTGCGGATCCGCGCCCAGAGCGCCGCCTCCCTGGAACTGGCCACGTGGCTCGAGAACCACCCGGCCATCGCGCAGGTGCGTTACCCCTTCCTGCCCTCCCACCCCCAATACGAGCTCGCGAAAACGCTCATGAGCGGCGGCGGGAGCGTCGTGACCTTCGACCTCCTCCCCGGGGCGGATGCCTTCGCGGTGCTCGACGCCCTCAAGCTCATCGATATCTCCAACAACCTCGGCGACGTGAAGTCCATCGTCACCCACCCGGCGACCACGACCCACCGCAAACTCGGCGAGGAGGGCCGCGCCGCGTGCGGCATCTCCGAGACGAGCGTGCGCTTCTCGGTCGGGCTGGAGGAAGTGGCAGACCTGCAGAACGACCTCGACCAGGCGTTCGCGGCCGCAGGACTGCCGACGCCGTAAGCGGCGGCGGGCAGAGCTCCCGGTGGTCCGCGTACCCTGAAGGCATGAAACCAACAGCTGTCATCAGTGGCGGCACCCGCGGAATCGGGTACGCCGTCGCCCAGTACCTGCGTGAGGATCACGACCTCGTCATCCTTGGCCGCGACCCCCAACGGCTCACCGAGGCCGGGCAGGAGCTGGGAGCCCGCACGTGTGCGGTCGACCTCGCCGACCTCGATTCCATCTCACCGGCCCTCGCCGAGCTGGGTCTGGAGCGCGTCGACGTGCTCCTTCACTCCGCCGGCCTCTTACACACCGGGCCCCTCGCGCAGACGACGAACGAACAGTTCACCGAAGCCTTCGCCGTCAACGTCTCCGCGATCGCCGCGGTCACCCGGGAACTGCTCCCCGCGCTCGAGGCGGGG
>CAMXUZ010000082.1 GCA_947251855.1 uncultured Ruaniaceae bacterium | reverse complement strand
ACATTTGCCGGCTTCCGCCACCGCTATAATCGTCACCGCGCTCAAAGGCGTCTCACCGGCAAACCGCGTGTCCGACCTCCATGGACAGAACACGAGTCCACGAAGGGACGTAGAACCATGAGCACCAACTACGATGAACTCTCGGCGCGCGCTGAGCGCGGCGACCTCAGCGTGAAGCTGGGAACCGTGCGTCCGTCGCGGAGCAGCCGCAGCCGCCGAGGCCCGGCGCAGCCTCATCGAAGCCACAGGCGGGAGGAGTCTGACGCGGTGCGCGACGCCCTCGGCACCTACATCGTGCACCGAGCCGCGCCGTGACCCCACGATGTAAAAACGCTGCTGGTCGTCCGGGCAACGAGGCAAGGGCCCGGAAGAAGGGACGCGGCCCGCATAAGAGGCGGAATCAACCTCAGGGAGATTTTGACCTTTCGGCCTGAGGGCGAGGGTGCCCGCGCGAAGTAGTTTGTGGGTCGGTGGAAATCAGCCAGTGCCCGATCGGAGGATTGGTGAGCCAGCGGGTGCTGCGAACGACCCATTCCCGCGACAATAGAATCGTCAGGGCAATAGCGGCGAGCACTGCGAGCATCGTCGGGAGCGGATCGGTGATGCTTTCGAGGAACTCCCCGCCCTTGAACGGGCGCAGGATCGCAGCATGCAGCAGGTACACCGTCAACGACTGCCGGGCGATCGCCGTCCACCAGTACCGGCCCTTGGGCGTGATGACGAGGAGTGCGAGCGTTGCGGCGGTCCCGGCGAAGAGCACGACCGCCCGAACGAGGAGCCCCTGCACACCGGTGAGTCCGACGTCCTCGTAGCCCTCGCGCATGAACAGCAGCGTGGCGCTGAACTGATCGTGCATGAGGAATGACAGGGCGAGGCCGGCGGCCAGCAGGACCGCGCCGAGGATCTTGAACCGGAAGTCCCGCAGCCGTTGAATGTGTTCGGGCGTGGCGATCAAGCCCAGGGTGAAGAAAGGTAGGAAACTAAGCACGCGGCCCCAACTGAGCGTCTCATCCAGGTGCCCATCCAGCGGTGCGAGCAGCGAGACGCCGATGGAGATCAGCAGCGGATGGCGCAGGGCGCGCAACAGCGGGGTGAGCAGCCTCCAGAAGAACAGCGCCAACAGGAACCAGAGGGTCCAGGCCGGCTCCCACAGGTTGAGGTTGACCTCGCTGCCCATCGCCATCCGGATCCCCGCGTGGATGCCCTCGAAGATGACGTAGGGGACCGCGACGGTGCTCAGGAGGCGAGCCAGCTGCCGCGGCTCGTTACGGAACGACCGGGAGAAGTAGCCAGTGATGGCCACGAAGGCGGGCATGTGGAAGGCGTAGATCCACGTGTACAGCGCGCCCGCCCAGTAGGAGCCAATGCTCTCCACGACGTGTCCGATGACCACGAGCGTGATGAGGATCGACCGCGCGTTGTCCAGGTACGGGTCCCGAGGTTGACTCGGGGCGGGTGCAGGTGCGTTCGGGGTCGCCATCATGTGTTCAGGTGCCTCCAACGGAGATTAGTGCTATGGCACTATAACCCTTCAGCGCTACGGCCCCGGGGAGGATCTCTTCCGCCCGAGGAGGACTCGCGGCTACTTCGCTTTCATCTGCTTCGGCTGCATCGGGCGAGCCGGGGTGTTCTCCCCATTCCATACGGAAATGATCCGCCACACGACGGCCGCGATCGGCACCGCGAGGAGCGCTCCGATGATTCCGCCGATAATGGTGCCGGCAGTCAGCGCGATCAAGATCGCGAGCGCGTGCAAGTTCACCGAACGGGACATGACGACCGGTTGGAGCAGGTTGCCCTCGAGTTGGTTCACGGCGATCGCGATGATGATGACGATGAGCGCGGTCAGCGGTCCGTTCGCCACGAGCGCGACCAGCGCGGCGAGGGAACTCGCGACGACCGCACCGATGAGCGGGATGAAAGCGGTGAGGAAGATGATCACCGTGAGCGGGATCGCCAGGGGAACCTTGAGGATCAGAAGGCCGATCCCGATGCCGATGGCATCCACCGCCGCGATGATCGCTGTGCCCCGAGCGTACCCCCCGAGGGTGAGCACGGTGTTGCGCCCGATCCGCTGCGCGCGTTCGTATTCCTTGCCGTTGAACGGGCGGAGAAAGAACTCCCAGATCACTGGGCCGTCCTTGAGGAAGAAGAACAGCACGACGACGATGAGCACGAGGCCGGTGGCAACGTGCGCTGCCGTCGACACACCCTGGATCGCGCCAGCGCCGACATCGCCGCTGGTGAGGAATTCGGTGAGCTTGTCGCGCCACTCCTCGATCTGTTCGTCATCGATCGTGATTGGAAGGTCGCCGACGAGTTCGCGGATCTGGTCGATCCCTTCCCGCGCGGACTGCTCGAGATCATCCCACTGGTTGATGACCGTCCAACTCACCAACCACGCGATGAGTCCGAACATTCCCAGGATGGAGACGAGCACGATCGCCGCCGCGAGCGCCATGGGGAAGTGCGCCGCCCGGAATCGGCGCATGATCGGGTTGAGGGCACTTGCGAGGATCAGCGCGACGATCACCGGAACGAGCACGAGCCGGAGCTGCACGATGAGGAACAGGCCCACCGAGACGAGCGCGAGTAACGCGAGCGTCTGGATGCAGCGTGTGGTGAGCCGGCCGAATTTATCCTCCCAGACGGTGGGCTCTTTCGGGGGTTCCTGCTCGGGAGGGCGCTGGGCAAAAAGACCAAAAAGTCTCATGGGTTGTTTCCCTACTATCGCGAAAGCCGAGCATGTCTGCTCGCGCGCCGTGCGGTGTTAGAGAACATTAGCATGCGCACCCCGGTATCCATCCGTCGTCCAACCGCGCGGCGGCCAGCGGTTTCGTCGCGGCGACCCCCCGTCAAGGGCCTAGTAGCACCCGGAACTCACCCGCATACTCGTGGCCACCAATGACGCGAGTGAAGGAACGAAGCCATGACTGAGGAACAGCCGAAAAACCCCAAGATCGAACAGCTGGAGCAGCACAAGGTCCGCAACAGTGGGGAACCAATGCGGGAGGATTCGGGGAACAAAGTCGCTGACGACGAACAAACCCTGCGCGCCGGACGCCGGGGGCCAAGCCTCCTTCAGGACACGCATTTCTACCGCAAACAATCCCATTTCAACCGGGAACGGATTCCGGAGAAGGTCGTGCATGCGCGCGGGTTCGGCGTCCACGGCATCTTTGAGCTCACCAATTCGATGAGCGCCGTGACGAAGGCTGATTTCCTGCAGGAACCCGGCATGCGAACGCCGGTGTTTGTAAGATTCTCGAACTTCATCGGGAGCCGTGGTTCGAAGGATACGGCGATCGACGTGCGCGGTTTCGCGACCAAATTTTATACCCGCGAAGGCAACTATGACAGCCTCGCCCTCTCGTTCGCGGTGTTCATCATCAAGGACGCCATGAAGTTCGCCGACCTCACGCACGCGATCAAGCCCGATCCCGCCACGGACGTCCCCCAGGCCGCCGCGGCGCACGATTCCTTGTGGGATTACGTCGCTAACAATCAGGAATCGGCGCACATGATCATGTGGCTGATGTCGATGCGAGGCCGGCCTCGCAGCTGGCGGATGATGCAGGCCTGGCCGATCAACACGTTCCGGTTGATAAATGACGACGGCGATTCCACCTTCGCGCGTTTTGTCTGGAAGCCGCTGCTCGGCGTGCACGGCCTCCTATTGGAGGAGGCGAACGTTCTGGGCGGGGTGGACCCCGATTATCACCGCCACGACATCATCGAAGCGATTCACAAGGGCGCCTATCCCGAATATGAACTCGGAGTGCAGCTCATCAAGGAGGAGGATGAGTTCGCCTATGACTTCGACCTTCTCGATGACACGAAGATGTGGCCGGAGGAAACGATTCCCGTGCACACGGTGGGCAAGATGACGCTCAACCGGCTCGTCGATAACTTCTTCGCGGAGGAGGAGCAGTCCTCTTTCGACCCCTCCACGCTCGTACCCGGCATCGAGTTCTCGAACGATCCCGTGTTGCAGGGCCGGTCGTTCGCATACCGAGACACCGATTACCATCGGCTCGGGACAGCGAACATCAATGACATTCCCATCAACCAGCCGCTCATGACGGCGCATTACAACCAGCGCGACGGTCACGTTCGCCACCGGATCGATGCTGACTCCGTCGATTATCACAATAACTCCCTCGCGGATAACACCCCCTCGGAGACCCCGGTGGAAGAGGGTGGACGCGGTGACTATCCGACCGCCGTCGAAGGGCACGTCACCCGCGAGCACCCGAGTTCCGGATTCGACGACCATTTCTCCCAGGCGCGGATCTTCTGGAACAGCATGTCCCCGCCGGAGCGTGCGGACATGATCAGGACCTTCGTCTACCACCTCGGCAAGGTGAAGAGTCGCTCGGTACAACAGCAAAACGTCGACATGTTCGCCAACGTCGACGAGGAGATGGCAGGGGCGATCGCCGATGCCATCGGCGCGGAGAGGCCGAACGCAACGCACGTGCCGGTGTCGGAGAGTTCCCCGGCACTGAGCATCGCGAACACGGCTTACAGCGCGCTCACCCAGCGGGTAGGTGTAATCGCGGGTAACGACTTTGCTGAAGAAGAGGTACAGGAGGTGCTCGATGGCCTCACCAATGCTGGGGCGTTCGTGCACGTCATCAGCGACCGGCTCACTCCCCTCCGGGGCACAGACGGGATGGAGCTCGCCGTCGACGAGTCATTCATCACCGCCCACCCGGCACTTTTCGACGCGTATTACGTGCTCGGGGGCCGGGGCAGCGATCCAGGAATGTTCACTGACCAGGTGGAGGAGTTCGTGCGCAACGCGTACAAGAGCCTCAAACCGATCGCCATTGCACCCGCGGCGGAAGACCTCGTTCCGATGGAGTCCTATGTCAATCCGGTCGGCGTGATCACCGGGGGCCGCGACTTCGCGGAGCGGTTCGTCTCAGCGGTTGCCCAGCAGAGGTTCTGGGACCGAGCCTAGGCACCGGTGAAAGCCCTCAGGCGGAGAGGATGATCTGAGGGCTTTCACTCTTGATCGTCGAGTTCGCCCAACGCATCTGGCGCAGCGTACTCGGGTGGCATTCCGATGCGATCCCGAGCAGCTTTTCATCCCGGGCGGCCTGGGCTGCTTGGGCGAGCATCTCCCAATCCACGGATAGCTCAGCAGCTCTGAGATACACCGTTCGCAGGTCGGCGAGCAGGTCCATCGATAGTCCCCGGCCTGCCTCGACGTCGCTGATCTTCTCCCGGACCGCTTTTCCCAGCGCGTGCTCGTTCTTCGGTTCCGGGTCGAGTTCAACACCGTAATCTGGCCCGATCTCGGCGAGTTTATGCACGTGGGTGCGCGACCATCCCGCGACGTCGCGCGCGATGTGGTAGACCTCGTGCACCGACTTATACCGCTCCGAGAGCCGCAGCAGCTCCAGCATGAGCGCGTTCTCGTTCTTGTGAAGATCCCGCAGGACGATGTCGATCTTCATTTGGTGCCTCCCGTGGTCGGTTCGCTGAACTGTTCGGCCGCGACCGCGCTCTCGTCCCCTCTCGTGGGCGGCACCTCCCCGCTGGCCGGAGCCGAGGCGGTCGTCGTCGGCGCGGGCGCGAACTGGCCCTCGCTGGGTTCGAGTACCCGGATCGCGGCGGCTGCCGTCTTGAAGATCGGCTGTTTGGAACAAGGATCCCAATCGGTCACGGTGAGCTCGTTGGCTGCGCGTGGGTGGCCATCAGGTTCGTGGCCTGCTTCGGTGTCCCAATAGCCGTAGTGGAACGGAAGGAACAGCACGCCATCGCGGATCCGCGTGATCCGGGCGCGGGCGTGCACGACGCCCCGGGGAGAGGTGATTTCGAGCAGGTCCCCCTCGTCGACATCGTGGGTCTGCGCTTCGCGGGGCGAGAGCTCCACCCACACGTCCGGCGCGGCCCGTTGCAGTTGCGGGGCGCGGCCGGTTTTGGTGCGGGTGTGGAACTGGTAGATGGTGCGCCCCGTAATAAGTTGGTAGGGGAACTCTTCGCTCGGTAGCTCGTGCGGCGGGAGATACTCGGCCGCTTTGAGCACCGCTTTCGCGGACGGGTTCATCGCCTTGTACTCCACGGGCGAGACCGGCGCGCCGGTGATGAGGTCCTTGCCGTAGCTCTCGCAATAGTCGGGGGCGGACCAGAATTCGCCGTCGACGTAGATCCGCTCGGTTCCCTTGGGGTGGTCCTCGTTGCAGGGCCACTGGATGCCGCCGCGGCGGAGCAACTCGTAACTCATCCCTGTGTAGTCACACGGCCGCCCGCGGGTGCACTCCTTCCACGCCTCGAACGCCTCCTGGGGACTGCTCCACTTCACGAGCGGGGCGCCGTCCTTGTCCTTCATGCCCATTCGATGGGCGTAGTCGATGAAGATGTCGAGGTCGGGGCGGGCCTGGCCCGGCGGGTCGATCGCCTTCTGGGAAAGATGGACGGTGCGGTCGACGTTGGTGAACGTGCCGGTCTTCTCCGCCCACGTGGCCGCGGGGAGAACGACGTCGGCGAGCTGCGCCGTCTCCGATAGAAAGATGTCTTGGACGACGAGGAACAGCCGCTGTTGGGCGAGCACGCGCCGGATCCGGGAGAGTTCCGGCAGGGAGACAGCCGGGTTGGTCGCACTCACCCAGAGGAACTGGAGACTGCCCTCCTCCGCATAGCGCATCATCTGCATCGCGTGGGTGGGGGCGGCGTAGTGCGGGATCGTCATCGGATCCACGTTCCACACTCGGGCGAGGTCGGCGACGTGCTCCGGGTTCGTCCAGTTGCGGAATCCCGGCAGGTCGCCGTCGCCGCCGGTTTCGCGGGTGTTCTGCGCCGTCGGTTGGCCGTTCATCTGCAGGATTCCGCACCCGGGCTTGCCGAGCATCCCGCGGATGAGGTTGACGTTGTTCACCTGCACCGCGGCGGCGGTGGCCTGGTGGGACTGGTAGAAGCCTTGCAGCACCGTGGACAGGAGGTTCTCGGCGGTTCCGAGGATGTGCGCCGCGCGGCGGATCTGATCCGCGGGCACGTCGCAGATCCGGGAGACCTTCTCCAGTGGGTACTCCGCCACGCGTTTTTTCAGTTCCCCGAATCCCACGACGTGGGCGGAGATGTATTCGTGATCCACCTGGTCGGCGGCGATGATCTCGCGCAGGATCCCGTTCATCAGCGCAACGTTCGTGCCGGGGCGAGGAGCCAGGTGCACGGTTGCGGCGCGGGCGACGGCGGTCGGGCGGGGGTCGACGCAGATGATCTTGGGCGGGTTCGGGCCGGCGAGCCGATCGAGGATCCTCATCCACAGTACGGTCTGGGTCTCGGCCACGTTGTGCCCGTACAGGGCGATAACGTCCGCGTGGTCGACGTCGGTGTAGCTTCCCGGCTGCCCATCGGAGGCGAAGGATTCTTTCAGGGCCGCTGCCGCCGTTGCCGTGCAAAGCCGGGTGTTGCCGTCGACGTGCTTGGTGCCGATCCCCGCGTGGGCGAGGAGCCCGAGCGTGTAATACTCCTCGGCGAAGAGCTGCCCGCTGGTGTAGAAGCCGAAGGCGCCCGGGCCTCGTGTTTCCAGCAGGTCCTTGGACCGGGAAACGATGCGGCCCATCGCCGTGTCCCAGTCAGTTTCTACGAGTTCGCCATTCTCACGGACGAGGGGCCGGGTGAGCCGGTCTTTGGACGCGTTCGCCTGCCACCCATACAGATCCTTCGGCCCCAGCCGACCGTGGTTCACGCGGTCATGGCCGTGACCCCGCACGCCGACGACGCGGCCGTCCCTGACAGCGATGTCCATCGCGTCGCCGTTGGAGTGCAGGATCGACGCGGCGGGCACCCAGGTTTCCACATCCTCCTCGCTGATGCCCTCGGCGAGGTGCATGTCCACGCGGACCGGCCACTGTTCGCCGGGGCCATAGGGGGTGCGGGTTCCCCAGGGGTGTGCGATGCGGTCGATCATGTCTATCCCTTCTGACGCCGAGGCGCCGGCAGCCCCGAACTCATCGGCGGCGAGGATGTGGGCGGACGGCCCAGGGCCGCCATCGGATGCCCCACGCAAACACGCCCGGGACCGGGCTTCAACCCCTTGAACAGTTACCCGCCGTGGCTTAAGGACAGGTTCCGGCACCGTGTCGACGAGCGAAGAGCAGCAGTGTTGAAGTAGATTCAGAACGGGCATAATGGCTTTGCTGGCGCCAAGGCGGCGGCAGCGTATCGGTTTTCGCTCTAGGCAGGAGGCCCGGTGGGAAAGCTCATCTATGGAGACCGTGAGATCGAGATCGAGGATCGCACGTTAGCGCATCTGAAGATCGTGATGCTCACGAAGTTGCGGCGAAGTGAGAGTTTCGCCTTCAACTACGCGCACGATGTCAACAGCGGTTCGGGGAGGTGCACCCTGTGGGTCCACCCGTCCATCTCGTTGGAATTCGCGTTCTATGGGAACCGTTCGCCCGAGCTGAACCGGGAGTGGGTTGAAGCGCTCCTCATGTCAGCGAACAGCCCTGACGGCCTGCGGGTGCTTCCGGAACACCCCTCGAGCGTGGGAACTAACTGAGTTCCCCGCTCACGTCCGTGGGTTTGTGGTACGTCTGCTCAGGCAGATCCTTCAGCGCCGCGAGCACCGAATCGTCGGCCCCGGCCTCCTCGGCGTGCCTGACGACGTCAGCTTTCGAGGCGGGGTAATCCATCCCACCGAGGAATTTCTGCACCTGGATGGGGTTAGGCGTGTTGTCGGCCATTGTTCTTCCTTTCGTTTCCTCGTCCGAAGACGACGTCGGTTGCCTCCACGTTCCGATCAGTGATCGTTGTGGGGGCTTCGAGGTGCACGGCTCCGCTGGGCAGGATGCCCGCGCCCCCAAACTTTTCCATCACGCGCCACTGGGCGACGACGTCTTCGCCGGCATGCCCGGGCGGCAGATCCACCCAGAAGTCGAAGCCGCCGCTCGCGACCAGGGCGTCGCGATTGAACAGGCAGCACCCTCCGACCCAGGCGACCCGGTAGGCCCGCCAGCCGCCGGGCACGATATCCATCTGCGCGGCGATATGGGTGAGGTTTGCCGCGTTGTGCAGGTTGAGCCGCTGGAACCCCGGTGAGTGGCGGCGCATCGTTTCCGGTTCGACCCGGCCGTGGAAGAACTCCAATGGTTCCTGCTCGTCGGGGCGTTCGTCGCCGAGGTAGGACAGTCCCTGAACCGCGGAGCCGACGAACCCGCAGCCGAGCCGGCGGATCGCGTCGAGGAGTCGGCCGAGGAGACCGGGTTCGCACCACACGTCATCATCGAGGAAGAGCACGTACTTCGCGCGGGAGGAACCGAGCAGGAAGCTGCGTTGCTCCGCCATTCCCCGGCGTGGGAGATGACGCTCGACCCGCACCCCTCGGCCCTGCGCCTCGAGCACGCGAAGCATCGCGGCGACGCTCGGTTCGCCCCGGATCCCGTTCGCGGACTGATCGCTGATCACCACGTCGAAGGGCGGGTCCTCCTGCGCTGCAAGACCCGCGAGGGTGGCGCTGAGTTCCGCTGCCCGCCCCACCGTGGGGATGAGCACCTCGACAACGGGCTCGAGCGGTTCTGGCTCCCGACCCCAACGTCCTGACCACCGGCGGCTCATGCGATCCGCCTAGGGGTGAGGGCCGGTTTGCCTTCTCGGATCTGATCGACGATGCCGCTGGTCGATTGCGTGGACACGTAGTCGAGGATCTGCACGGCGCCGCCGTAGCCGCGCACGATCTCCGTTTCTGCGAGCATCTCGGGCACATAATCCCCGCCCTTTGCGTACACCTCCGGTTGGAGCAGTTGCAGCAGGGGAATGGGGGTGCTTCCGGAGAATACGGTGACATAGTCGACGTAGGAGAGCGCGTCGAGCACCGCGGCCCGGTCCGCGGCGGCATTCACCGGCCGCCCCGGGCCTTTGAGTTGACGCACGGACTCGTCATCGTTGATCGCGACAACGAGCACGTCCCCATACCGTTTGGCTTGGCGCAGCGAAGAGATGTGGCCGGTGTGGACGACGCCGAAGCACCCGTTGGTGAACACGATCCGCTGCCCCTGTTGCCGGTGGGCGGCGACGGCCGCCCGGAGCGCCTCGGGGGGTGTGATTCCCTCCCCGCCGGAAAGTTCTGCGCGCAGGTCGGTGGCCGAACACACGGCGGTGCCCTCTCGGCGTACAACGATATCGGCCGCGAGTTGGGCGAGCTCGGTAGCGAGCGGAAGCTCGAGATCGGCGGCGCGGGCGAGGGCGAGCCCCGCGGTGAACGTATCCCCCGCCCCGGAGGCTTGGCGTTCCTTCGCCGGTTTGGCGTAGGTGCGGTGCGGCTCACCGGTGGCGGGCAGGGGGATCGCCCCTTCCCGGTCGAGGGTGACAATCGCGGCCCTCGACCCGCTCCGCTCCAGTAGCCGCGCCCGC
>CAMXUZ010000081.1 GCA_947251855.1 uncultured Ruaniaceae bacterium | reverse complement strand
GGTCCACGGTGAGCGCCTGCCCAACGGGCTGCGGGTCCGTCAGTTGCGGGTGCCGATGGGCGTCGTCGGGATGATTTACGAAGCGAGGCCCAACGTGACCGTCGACGCCGCCGGGATCGCCCTGAAGTCCGGGAACGCCGTCATCCTGCGCGGCGGGAGCGCCGCCGAGGAAAGCAACATCGCCATCGTCGGTGTGCTCCAGGACGCACTCGCCGGGGAGGGGCTCCCGCGGCTGGCGGTGCAGTCCATCGACGCCCACGGCCGGGACGGGGCCACGGAGCTCATGCGCGCCCGGGGGCTCGTCGACGTCCTCATCCCCCGCGGGGGAGCGGGCCTGATCGAGACGGTCGTAACGAATTCCCTCGTCCCGGTCATCGAAACCGGGGTGGGGAACGTGCACGTGTACGTCGATGCGTCGGCGGACCTCGAGCGAGCGGTGGAGATCGCCGTCAACGCCAAGGTGCACCGACCCTCGGTGTGCAACGCCGCGGAGACGCTACTCGTCCACGCGGAGATTGCCGAGGAGTTCCTGCCTCGAGTCTTCGACGCCCTCCGCGCGGAAGGGGTCGCACTCCACGCAGACGAAGCGGCCTCGAGGTTCGCAGCCGCGGGCGAAGTGACGCCTGCGACCGAGGCGGACTGGCACGCCGAATACCTCGCCCTTGACCTGGCGGTGAAGGTCGTTGCTCACCTCGACGAGGCGATCGACCATATCCGGACCTATTCCTCAGGGCACACCGAGTCGATCGTCACACAAGATACGACGGCCGCGCACAGGTTCAGCACCGAACTGGATTCGGCGACGATCATGGTGAACGCCTCCACGCGGTTCACCGACGGCGGGGAGCTTGGGCTCGGGGCAGAGATCGGCATCTCGACCCAAAAACTTCACGCTCGCGGACCGATGGGGCTCGAGGCGCTCACGACGACGAGTTGGATCGTTGAGGGTGACGGACATATCCGACCGTAATCACCGAAAGTTTCTGCACCTGCCCAAAACCGTGGCAGACTGTACCTAGCCCGTCTTCGGCCCGTACGCTCATCGAAAGGATTGTTCATGCGCAGCTCCCTCGTCGCGGCCAATGAAATCGTGACCGAGATGCAGATGCCGCCGCTCGCCTACGGCATCGTCGCATTCACCATTCTTATTGCCCTGCTCGTGTTCACCTGGGGTTTCCGGTCAATCTGGACGCGGCGTAAGTAACGTTTCGGAACGGATGGCGTGGTGACACCTGCTTCTCAGGCGCCGACTCGCATCGGCATCATGGGTGGTACCTTTGACCCCATTCACCACGGCCACCTCGTCGCTGCGAGCGAAGTCGCCAATGAGTTCGAGCTCGATGAGGTGATTTTCGTTCCCACTGGGGCGCAGCCGTTCAAGCTCAACCGACGTGTTTCAGCGGCTGAACACCGATACCTCATGGCGGTGATCGCCACCGCTTCCAACCCCCGGTTCACCGTTTCCCGGATTGAAATCGACCGGGAAGGGGTCACGTACACGATTGACACGCTGCGCCGCCTGAATCGGCAGTACCCCGACGCCGAGCTGTTCTTCATCACCGGAGCCGACGCGTTGGATCAGATCCTGCAGTGGCGCGATGCCGATGAGCTGTGGTCCCTCGCGCATTTCGTGGGGGTGACCCGCCCGGGGCACCAGCTCGACACCGATGCGCTGCCGCCGGGCCAGTATTCGCTGCTGGAAATCCCCGCGATGGCGATCTCCTCCACGGACTGCCGCGCGCGGGTGCGGGCGGGGAAGCCCGTGTGGTATCTCGTGCCCGACGGCGTTGTACAGTACATCGGTAAGCATGGCTTGTACCTCAATGAATCACGAGAGGGTGAGCTCCCCTCGGAGCGGATTGCTCAGGGACAATCGTGAACGAAGAACTTCCCACACCAGACCAACCCCAGTTCTCTCGAGACGAGCTTGCCAAATTGGCGCGAGAGGACGGCCCACCCCTGACCCGCCGCGAACTGCGGCAGCAGGAACGCGCGCTGGAGACGGGTGCGCTCAAACGCATTGACGGGCGACTAGAGATCGCTGACCCCCAGCCCGCCGCGCAGGTGGAAAATCCGGTGGAAGAGCCCCCCGTCGTCACGTCGGCGGATGTGCTCGCGGGAAAGGTCTCGGCGGACTCGGGACTTACTCGGCGGCAACTGCGTGAACTCGCCGCGATGCACGAAGCGGAAGCGGTCGATACCGGTGAACTGGAGAGCACGGCCGAATCGGAGCCGCTGGAGGAACAACCGATAGAACGTGGACCGGGTACCGGGCCGCCACCCGCGCCCGTCACACCCCAGCGAGTGAGCACCAAAGTGGTTGCCTCCGAACTGGGGGAGCGGCCCGAACCTCGCGCGGAGTCGCCGGCTGAACAGACGGCTCGGCGCCCCGTAGTTCGCCCTGAGGGCGCCCACACAGGGGAGTACACCGGCGAGTTCGATCAGATCCGGCGTGCGATGGCGGACATCAACGCCGCGCCGGACACCCCGCCCAGCGCGCGCGGTACCGAGACTGGCGATGCGTCTCCCGCAGAGAACGCCGCCCCGAAGCGGCGATCGATTTTCGAAGCGGCCATCCCGCAGGGACTGAGCGAAGCAGCGGCGCAGTCGGCTGCCTCCCCGGTGGAAGACACCGACGCCGCGGACTGGACAGCTGTCATCGACACCCCTGTCGTCACCGACGATCTCCTTCCGGACCTCGAACCCGCCGAGCCGGCCCTTACCGAACCGGAGCCGGCCGAACCTGAAGAGGACGATGAGGGCGCAACTGGTGAGCCCGAGGCAGCGGAGCCCTCGATTCCCACCCCTGGTGATGGGAACTTCGACCTCCCCGACTGGCACACCCTCACCTCCCTACCAGCGGTGGAAGAACCCGGCGGGAGCGAGGCTCAGGAGCCGCTTGCGACGCAGGATGAGCGTAAGGGCCGCACACCGATGTGGCTGACGGTGTTGCAATGGATCGTGATCGCCGTTGTCGCCGTGGTACTGGGTCTGCTCGTGTGGTACGCGATCAATCGCGGCTTCGGTAGCGGCAGCGAGGATGCTGCCGGAATAGTTTTACGCCATTTCCCCTTATTAACATAGAAGGCTTCGTTTGCTTATGAAGGAGAACAGTGCCCGCTGAGGAACACGCAATAGATCTCGCGAAAACTGCCGCGCGTGCGGCGGCGAGCAAGTTTGGACAGGGCATCGTTGCCCTCGATGTCGCCGACAGGCTCGCACTCACCGACGTGTTCCTCATCGTAACCGGCGAGACTGAACGGCAAGTGGATGCGATCGTCGATGCCATAGACGAGGCGATGCGAGAAGCCGGCTCAAAGATCATTCGCCGCGAGGGCACCCAGGAACTTCGCTGGGTTCTGCTCGACTACGGAGACATCATCGTGCACGTGCAGCACGCCGAGGATCGCGACTTCTACGGCCTGGATCGGCTGTGGAAGGACTGCGAGGAGATCGAACTGCCCGCCGACCTGACCGATCCTACCGTCACTGATTCCGTATCCAATGGGGAGGGGTTTGCTTGAACGCGGCCAACGTCATTTTGTGGAGACACGGGCAAACTGACTACAACGCCGCCGGCAAGCTCCAAGGACAGATCGATATTCCGCTGAACCTCACCGGCATCGAACAAGCAAACGGGGCCGCCGCTGTACTCGCGAAAGTCAGACCGACGGCGATCGTTAGCTCCGACCTTTCTCGCGCCGTGGACACCGCGGCGGCGCTCGCCGAACGGATCGGGGTGGAGACGGTGGTCGACCAACGACTGCGTGAACGATCGTTCGGGCAGTGGGAGGGCCTCACGCACAAGGAGATGAGCAAAGGCTGGCCGGAGGCGTTCGCGCAGTGGCGCAAGGGCGGTCATCCCGATGGTGTCGACGCCGAGACCCGGGAAAACCTCGGCCTGCGGTTCGCGGAATCGGTGAACGAATGGGCAGCGAAATATGAGATCTCCGACACCGTGATCTTCGTCGCGCACGGTGCGGCGATCTCCACGGGCATCACCGCGCTGTTGGGGCAGAATCCTGAGGGATGGCGCGGAATCTCGGGGCTAAGCAACTGCCACTGGTCGGTCCTCCAGCCCTACCAGGGAGACCCCCAATGGCGGCTCACTCAGCACAACGTCGGTGCACCCTGATTTCCGATTTCGCATTTGCTCTTCGGATCGTCTAAGCTGAACATCGTCCACGGGGCTATGGCGCAGTTGGTAGCGCGCTTCCATGGCATGGAAGAGGACAGGGGTTCGAATCCCCTTAGCTCCACCACACGCATAGGGCCCGAACCCCTGCCAAGGATTCTGTTGAGGCGGTTCGGGACTTGCCGGAGTTTGCTGTGCTCCTCGACGTAGATCTCGGCGATGAGTTGTACTACGAGTGAGCAGTGTGCGTTGAATATCGGGTCGGCGCCCCCAGGTCCGTCTCTCGTGGGGAGCCCGCTAACACCTGGCGCTCAGAGGCGAAGACAGCATCGAGAAGTGCCTTGTGCTGCCCAAAGTGCGATCTCGCCGGC
>CAMXUZ010000080.1 GCA_947251855.1 uncultured Ruaniaceae bacterium | reverse complement strand
CAGGAGGCCCTCGGGTGGGGGCTCGTGGCCGAGGCCGTTGCCGACGACGCCGTCGCCGCCCGCGCCCAGGAGGTCGCCGGGGAGTGGGTCGAGGTGGCCCACGCCTACGGGCAGGCGAAGCGGCTCATCCGCTCCGCCCCTGCCCGCAGTTTCTCCGTGCAACTGCAGGAGGAGGCTCACACGATCGGCCGGGCGTCGATGACCCCCGACGCCGAGGCGCGGATGGGTGCGTTCGCCGCGCGCTAGAGGTCGAAGACCGCCCGCAGCGGGGCGTGATCGGAGAAGCGCGTGTCGTAGGTGGGGGCGCGGTCGACCGTGATCTCCTTCATTGTCGCGACCGTCTGGTCGCCCGCGAGGAGATAGTCGATGCGCCACCCGGCGTCGTTGTCGAACGCCTTCCCGCGGTAGGACCACCACGTGTACGGGCCGGGCACATCGCCGGCGTGGTGGCGGGCGAGGTCGGTCCAGCCGCCGTCGGAGAACCAGCGGGTGAGGTAGGCCCGCTCCTGGGGCAGGAACCCCGCGGATTTCAGGTTCCCCTTCCAGTTCTTGATATCCCGCTCGTCGTGCGCGACGTTGATATCACCGCCGACGACGACGTGCCGCCCGGAGGTGAGGAGGTCGGCCATCCGCTTCTCCATCGCGTCGAGGTAGGCGTATTTGAGCGCCATGTGGTCCTCGTCGTCGGCCACGCCCGTGTGCACGTACACCGAGGCGATCGTGAGCTCGCTGCCCGCGGCGGTGGGGAGGTCGATCTCCGCCCAGCGGCCCCCGGACTCCTCGGCTTCACCGGGCAGCCCGATCCGGACGGCGTCGACCTCCTCGCGGGTGAGGATCGCGACCCCGGCCCGGCCCTTCTGCGGGGCGGCCGAGTGCACGACGTGCCAGTCCTCGCCCACCAGGCCGTGCACGATGTCGTCGTCGGCGCGCACCTCCTGCATGAGCACGACGTCGGGGTCGTAGTCGTCGATCCAGGCCTGCATCCCGCGCCGGTAGGCCGCGCGCACACCATTTACATTTACCGTGGCAATACTCAACATACTTCTATCCAATCGCATCTTGCGCGCATGGGCGAACCCGCGCCGTCTCACGTTCTGGACTTCGCGGGGGCCGGTTTTGTTCCCACTCCCGCGCCTTGCAAGATGGTTCTCGTGATCGACCTCAATCTTGCGCACGCCCCCGTGGCGCGAATGCGAATGTGCCTCTGAGCATCGCACACGCCCCCTGCTTCATTCTCATCATCTCGTCTGCGCAAGTCGTCACTCCGCTCTGGGGTTGGCTGCTGCCCTGCGCCTACACACACTCGAAGGAAAATCATGTCGCACCGTTCCACATTCACTCTCCGCTCCGCTGCCGTTCTCGCTGCTGCGGCGCTCACCCTCAGCGCCTGCGGCGGCGGTGACGGCGCAGCCGAGGCCTCCGCCAAGGGCAGCGAAGACGATCCGTTTCGGATCGGGGTCGTGGCCGCGAGCGAACCGTACTGGGAGATCTTCACCGACCTTGCGCAGGAAGAGGGTATCCACGTGGAGTTCGACAACTTCACCGACTACCAGCTCCCCAACCAGGGGCTCGCCGACGGCGATCTCGACCTCAACCAGTTCCAGCACCTGCAGTTCCTCGCCGGCTTCAACGTCAACGCCGATGAGGACCTCACCCCCGTCGGTGCCACCGCCGTCTACCCGCTCGGCCTGTACTCCAAGGCGCACGACTCGCTCGAGGACGTGCCCGAGGGCGGGGAGATCGCGATCCCCAACGACGCGACGAACCAGGCCCGCGCGCTCCTGGTACTTCAGGAGGCCGGCCTCGTGAGCCTCGCAGGTGGCGGGAACTCCTTCTCCACCCCGGCGGACGTCATCGCCGAGGATTCGAAGGTGACCGTCACCCCGGTCGAGGCCGCGCAGACCCCGCTCGCGCTCGAAGACGTCGATGGCGCGATCATCAACAACGACTGGGTCGGTAAGGCGGAGCTCTCGGCGGAGGACGCGATCTTCTCCGACGATCCCCACTCCGACGCCGCCGCCCCCTACATCAACGTGTGGGTGGCCCGGGCCGCGGACGCCGATAACGAGACCTTCGCCAAGCTCGTGGAGATCTACCACGACCCGGCCGTGGAGGAGTCCGCCCAGGAGACCGCCGGGGGCACGGCCGCGTTCCTCGACAACGAGCCCGCCGAACTCCAAGAGATCCTCGAGGGCATCGAAGCGAACATCGAAAAGTAGTTCCACCTCACGCCCGTGGGCCGCGCACTTCCCGGCCCGCGGGCGCACGCAACGATTAGGCTTTCTCCGTGGGCATCATCGATTTTACGCGCGTGACCAAGGATTTCAGCAACGTCCGCGCCGTTGACGACGTCTCTCTTTCCATCCGGGAAGGGGAGATCTTCGGCGTCATCGGTTACTCCGGCGCCGGCAAGTCCACGCTCGTTCGGCTCATCAATGCGCTCGAGCCGATCACCAGCGGTTCCCTGCAGGTCGCCGGCACGGAGATCGCCGGGCTGCCCGAGGCGAAGTTGCGTCCGTTGCGGTCGAAGATCGGCATGATCTTCCAACATTTCAATCTCATGAACTCCCGGACGGTCGCGCAGAACATCGCTTACCCCCTCAAGGTCGCCGGGTGGGCGCGGGAGGAGCGGAACGCGCGGGTGGCCGAACTGCTCGACTTCGTCGGGCTCGCCGATAAGGCGAAGACCTATCCCAGCAAGCTCTCCGGCGGGCAGAAGCAACGCGTCGGCATCGCCCGCGCGCTCGCGAGTAAACCCGGCATCCTCCTCGCCGACGAACCCACCTCCGCGCTCGACCCCGAAACCACGACCGGCGTACTCGACCTGCTCCGGCGGGTGAACTCCGAACTCGGGGTGACCGTCGTCGTCATCACGCACGAGATGAACGTCGTGCGGGCGATCTGCAACCGGGTCGCGGTGATGGAGGCGGGCAAGGTCGTCGAACTCGGGTCCACCTACGAGGTCTTCACCCGCCCGAAGACGGCCGTGACGGCCGCGTTCGTCACCTCCGTGCTCCAGGACCGGCCCACCCCGGACGTGCTCGCCCGCCTGCGCGGGCGCCACTCCGGCCGGCTCGTGACGATCGGGGTGGACGACGACGCCGCCACGAGCGCCGAGGTGATGGGGGTCTTCTCCCGGCAGCGCATCGGGGCATCCGTTGTGTACGGGTCGATCACGGAGGTCGCTGGGCGGCCCTCGGGTTCGCTCACCTACGAACTCTCCGGGGAGAACATCGACGCGGCGCTCGCGAACCTGCGGGGCCGCGCGGAGATGATCGACTGGGGCAGCGCAACGCAGGAGGTTGACCGATGACCAGCGACCGGCTCATTCCCATGCTGTGGGGCGCGCTCGGCGAGACCGCCTACATGGTGCTCATCACACTCGGCGTCGGCGGGGTGTTCGGGCTGGCGCTGGGGATCGGCCTGTACGTCACCCGCAAGGGGAACCTCCTGGACAACCGGGTGGTGTTCGCGATCCTCAACATCGCGGTGAACATCGTCCGCCCGATTCCCTTCATCATCTTCCTCGTCGCCCTCGGCCCGCTGACGAAGATCGTCACAGGACGGATCATCGGCATCAACGCGTTCACGTTCGCGATGTGCGTGATGGCCTCGTTCGTGTTCTCTCGGCTCGTGGAGCAGAACCTGCTCTCGATCGATCCCGGCGTGGTCGAAGCCGCCCGTTCCATGGGCGCCTCCCCGTTGCGGATCATCCTCACCGTGCTCATCCCCGAAGCGCTCGCCCCGCTCATCCTCGGCTACACGTTCCTGTTCATCGGCGTGCTCGACATGTCCGCGATCGGCGGCTATCTCGGGGCGGGCGGTCTCGGGGACTTCGCGATCGTGTACGGGTATCAACAGTACGACTGGGCGGTCACGGCGATCGTCGTGCTCGTCATCGTCGTCATCGTGCAACTCGTGCAGTGGCTGGGCAACACTCTCGCGCGCAAGGCCCTGCGGCGGTAGGACTCGTCCCTCCGACCGGCACAGCGGGTGGTCCGGACCCGACCGCGGGTGAGCCCCAGGCGATGCGCGCACCAGCTCCCCGGCACCTCTGCCCCCTTCGCTCGATGGCCGGGAGGAGCGAGGTGCGCTGACGCGCGATACGGCCGACGATGCCACATTCGCCGACGCTTCGGTTTCCGTACTCGGTCTAGTTTTGCGCGATATCACGGCCCTTTCTTGCCATCACCCTCACCTCACCCGCGCAGCGCCCTAGTTTCATCTTCAATCAGCACTTTCGGCCCTCTCCTCATCTTCTAGC
>CAMXUZ010000079.1 GCA_947251855.1 uncultured Ruaniaceae bacterium | reverse complement strand
CGCAGGCGCATGTCGAGCGCATCCTGGGCGAGGGCCGGGCCGGTGATCCCCTGCACGTACACGAGCCGGCCGGCGAACACGAGCATGACGACGAGCACGGCGACCATGATGCTCCGCTGCCGCTTGGCCGAGTCCGCGAGATCGGTCATTCTCGCCATCTAGGAATCCTTCGCCTTTTTCGCTGCTGTTCCGATGAGGGTGCCCGACTCGAGGTCGATGTAGGTCACGCCCTCCCCTCGCACCATACCGAGCGATTCTGCTTTTTCTGCGAGGCGCGAGGGTGAGGAGAGACGATCGACCTCGGCGGCCTGTTCCTCGTTGCTTTGCAGCGTGCGGGCGAGTTCCAGCTGGGTGGAGTGCATCTGGTAGGCGGTCGAGGCCATCGAGGTGTTGAGCACGAGGGCGCCGAGCATCGCACCGATGAGGATCGTGAGGCAGAGCGCGAAGAAGGGAATCCGGGCGCGCTGCCTGCGCGGAGGCCGAACGACGCGCAGCTTCGGGGCGGCGGGTGCCTGGGAAACGTGGGGGCGACGAATCGCATGGGCGGGAACGGCCATCAGCTACGCTCCTTTCGGGGACGAGTCTTTTCAGCGGCGCGCAGCCGCACGGGTTTGGATCGGGGGTTTCCGGCGATCTCCGCATCGCCCGCCTGCTCCGCCCCGCGGGTGAGCAGGGTGAGGTAGGGAGCGTGTTCGGGGAGCTCGACGGGAAAATCGGGAGGCGTGGCGGAGGTGGCACCGCGGGCGAGTGCTCGCTTGACGATGCGATCCTCGAGCGACTGGTAGGACATCACCACGAGGCGCCCGCCGATCCTCAGCGCATCGATCGCGTCGGGAAGGGATCGGGAGAGGATCTCGAGCTCCTCGTTCACCGCGATGCGCAGTGCTTGAAAAGTGCGTTTCGCCGGGTTGCCCCCCGTGCGCCGGGCAGGGGCGGGGATCGCCTCCCGGATGAGGTCGACCAGCGCGCCGGAGGTGACGACCGGGTCGGTGCCCCGGCGGGCGACGACTGCTTTGGCGATCCGGCCGGCGAATTTCTCCTCGCCGTAGACTTGCAGGATGCGCCGGAGCTCTGCCTCGGGCAGTTCGGCGAGGAGCTCCGCGGCGCTCTGCCCGCGGGTCGGGTCCATCCGCATATCGAGTGGGCCGTCCTGGGCATAGGCGAAGCCGCGGCCCGCGTCATCGAGCTGCATCGAACTCACGCCCAGGTCCATGAGGATCCCGCTCGCCCCCTTCCCGGCATGCTGCGCGGCGACGTGGGCGACCGCGTCATACGTGGCGTGTACGGGGACGAAGCGCTCGGAGAACCCGGCGAGTCTCTCGGTGGCGAGGGCGAGCGCCTGGGGATCGCGGTCGATCCCCACGACCGTGAGGGTGGGGAAGGTCTTCAGGAGCAGTTCGCTGTGCCCCCCGAGCCCGAGTGTCGCGTCGATGACCACGGGGGCAGGTGCTGCCTCGATCGGTGGCCGGAGCAGCTCGATGCACCGCGCCGCCATCACCGGTACGTGAACCGGGTGCGAAGGTGAGCGGTGCATGTGTGCCTTTCGTGGAGTGAAGTGGAGTGGGACATGTTCCTCGTCCGGCCAGGACTCCCTCCGCCTGGCTCTGGCGCCGGGGAAGTGCGTCAGAACCGCGGTGAGAGACCTCGCCTTACGTGGACGCGGGGATTACATTCCGGGGACCACCTCCTCGGTGAGCTCGGCGTAGATGTCCTCCTGGGCGAGGAGGTAGTCCTCCCATGCCTGGGCATCCCAGATCTCGATCTTCGATCCGGATCCGATGACGGCGAGCTCCCGGTCAAGGCCCGCGTACTTGCGCAGGATCGCGGGGATAGTGACCCGGCCCTGCTTATCGGGAACCTCGTCGGTGGCGCCGGAGAGGAATACCCGCATGTAGTCCCGAGACTGCTTGGAGGTGAGGGGCGCTTGGCGGAGACGGTCGTGGATCTCCTTGAATTCGTCTCGCGGGAAGGCGTATAGGCAGCGTTCCTGACCGCGGGTGATGACGATGCCGCCCGACATCGCTTCCCGGAACTTCGCCGGCAGGATGATGCGCCCCTTGTCATCAAGCTTCGGCTCGTATGTACCAAGGAACATGTCACCTCCTACCATCCAGTCGCCACCAGATGGCACCACATTACTCCACTTCCCTCCCCTGTCAACTTTATTCGCCCATTTTGCACGTCATTGTTTGCCATAGCTGCAGGTCAACGCAGGTGGTGCGATGTGGAGGATGAGTCCCATATTTCGCTGAGCCGTAGGGAGCGGCCAGGCTAGGCTCGAGTCATGCATGAGTCCTTGCGTTCGCTTCAGCACAACCTTGATCAAGCGCTGCGGGGGCGGCCCGACGTCGTCCGCCTTGCTGCTGCGGTCTTCCTTGCCGGCGGACACCTGTTGCTGGAGGACGTTCCCGGGGTGGGCAAGACGACGCTCGCCCGGGCGCTCGCGCATGCCGTCGGGGGCACGATGGGCCGGATCCAATTCACTCCGGACCTCATGCCGGCCGATCTCACCGGAGTGACGGTGTACCGGGCAGAGAGCGGGGAGTTCGTGTTTCACCCGGGCCCGGTCTTCGCCACGGTCGTCGTCGCCGATGAGATCAACCGGGCCTCTCCCAAAACGCAGTCCGCGCTGCTCGAGGCGATGCAGGAGGGTCAGGTGACGGTCGACGGCACGAGCCACGCTCTGCCCACCCCGTTCATGGTCATTGCGACGCAGAATCCGTTCGAGATGGCGGGCACCTATCCCTTACCGGAAGCGCAGCGCGACCGGTTCATGGCGCGCACGGCAATCGGATATCCGGATAGTTCCGATGAGTTCATGGTGCTGCGCTCGGGCGGGTGGAATCCCGTTTCGACCCCGCAGGTCCTCGGCATCGACGCGGCGCAGGAGCTCGTGGCCCAGGCGGCGCAGCAGCACGTTGCTGACCGCGCCCACACCTATGTGCTCGACCTCATCCGGAGCACCCGCTCTCACGCGCAGGTGCTCCTCGG
>CAMXUZ010000078.1 GCA_947251855.1 uncultured Ruaniaceae bacterium | reverse complement strand
GCCCGGAGCATGTGCTCCGGGCGCCCGCTGCGTTGTACCCCCGATGGGATTCGAACCCACGCTACCGCCGTGAGAGGGCGGCGTCCTAGGCCGCTAGACGACGGGGGCCAGAACACGGGACCCGCGAGGGACCCGCACGCGTGAACGCTCCGCAGAGCGCTCAGCTGGCCTACCAGGACTCGAACCTAGAACGACTGAACCAGAATCAGCTGTGTTGCCAATTACACCATAGGCCACTGTTATTCACTTCTCCGCCGCTCTTCGGCAGCCTCGAAGAGATTACAGAACTTCGAGAGTGAATAGCAAATCGCCTGGTCAATCCGCGATCGGGGCGGCCTTCAAACGCGCGAGCGTGGCCTCGCGACCCAGCAGTTCGAGCGACTCGAAAAGCGGCGGCGGGTTGTGCGAACCGGTCACCGCCACACGCACCGGACCGTAGGCCTTACGCGGTTTGATGCCCAGATCCTCCACCAGAGCGCCGGAGAGCGCGGCCTCGATGGCGGGCGTGGTCCACTCCCCGAGTCCCTCCAATGCCGCCACGGCCGCGTCCACGACCTCCCGGGCTTCGGGCTTGAGGTTCTTCGACGCCGACTTCGGGTCAACGGTGAAGTCCGCCTCGTCCACCACGAGGAACCGGATGAGATCCCAGGCGTCGGACAGCACGACGATGCGGGTCTGGAGCAGCTCGGCCGTGGCCGCCCAGCGCTCTCCGCCGAGGCTCTCCGGGAAGGTGAGACCGTCCTCTGCGGGGTGGGACACCAGGTACTCACGCAGCCGGCGCGCGAACTCCTCGGCCGGCAGCTGCCGGATGTGCTCGGCGTTGATCGCATCGGCCTTCTTCTGGTCGAACCTCGCCGGGTTGGCGTTGACCTGACGGACGTCGAACGCCTCGACCATCTCCCGGAGCGAGAACACGTCCCGGTCTTCCGAGAGTCCCCAGCCGAGCAGCGCCAGATAGTTGAGCAGCCCCTCGGGGAGCATGCCACGCTCGCGGTGCAGGAACAGGTCCGACTGCGGATCGCGCTTGGACATCTTCTTGTTGCCCTCGCCCATCACGAACGGCAGATGCCCGAACTCGGGGACCGCGTCGGCCACACCGATCCGCTGCATCGCGCGGTACAGGGCGATCTGCCGCGGGGTGGAGCTGAGCAGATCCTCGCCGCGGAGCACGTGCGTGATCTTCATCAGCGCATCGTCCACCGGGTTGACGAGTGTGTAGAGCGGGATCCCGTTGGCGCGGGTCAGGGCGAAGTCCGGGACCGTGCCCGCCTTGAAGACTGTCTCGCCGCGGACGAGGTCGTCCCAGGAGATGTCCTCGTCCGGCATCCGCAGACGGATCACCGCGCCGCGGCCCTCGTCACGGAAGGCCTGCTTCTGCTCCTCGGTGAGATCCCGGTCGAATCCGTCGTATCCGAGCTTGGGGTCACGTCCGGCCGCCTTGTGCCGGGCCTCGACCTCCTCCGCCGTCGAGAACGACTCGTAGGCCTCTCCTGCCTCGACGAGCCTGCGCACGACATCCAGGTGGAGGTCACGCCGCTCGGACTGGCGGTACGGCGCGTACGGTCCGCCCACCTCGGGCCCCTCGTCCCAATCCAGCCCCAGCCACCGCAGGGCGTCGAGGAGCGCCCGGTACGACTCCTCCGAGTCCCGTGCGGCGTCGGTGTCCTCGATGCGGAAGACGAACGTGCCGCCCGTGTGCCTGGCGTGAGCCCAGTTGAACAGCGCGGTGCGGACGAGTCCCACGTGGGGGGTCCCGGTCGGAGAGGGGCAGAAGCGGACGCGAACGTTCGAGGCGGACATGCCGACCATCCTAATGAGATCCCGGCTCACACCCCGGTCAAGGACCGGCCTAGGATCGACCGGGTACTCGCGGGAGCCGTCTCCGCGTGGCGCCACGAGATGTCCGAACCGAGGGAGGCGAGCCGTGTCGTCAGGGAAGCACCCCGACGTTCGCCGACCTGTCACCGCCCCGGATTTCCTGCTCTCCCGGCCCACGGGGTCGGTCCGCACGCAGGGCGTCGCACGCGCGTACCCCGACCCCGCGGACGCGGCTCTGGCGCTGCGCGCAGGCGAATGCGACCTGGTCGTGGGGGCCGTCGGGTTCGAACCCGATGCCCCCGCGGCTCTCGTGGAGCCCGAGGTGATCGTCCGCACCGACGGTCCGCTCGAGCCCCCCGCCTACTTCCGCGGTATCCGGACCTCGGCCCGCGTCGCCGAGGAGATCCCGTCCCCGGACGAGCACCGCGCACGGGTCACCACCGCACTCAGGGGCATCAGAGCAGGAGGGGTGGGCAAGGTCGTGCTGGCCCGCGCCGTCAGACTGGTCGCCGACGAGCCGATCGATCCCCACGCGGTGTGCGCCACGCTCATCGACTCCAGCCCCGCGGCCGACGGATTCCTCCTCGACCCCTCCCCCGCGGGCGGCCACTACACCGGGCGGGTTCTGGTGGGCCCGAGCCCCGAGCTGCTCGTACGGCGGCGCGGGGACGCCGTCGAATGCCATCCGCTGGCCGGGTCGGCACCGCGTGACGCCGATCCCGCCACCGACCAGGCGTCCGCCCGGGCCCTGCGCGAGTCCGGCAAGGACGCGTTCGAGCACGCGTTCGTCGTGGATTCG
>CAMXUZ010000077.1 GCA_947251855.1 uncultured Ruaniaceae bacterium | reverse complement strand
ATGTCATCTTTCACCCCCGCAATCAGCGATGAGCTTGCCGCCCAAGAAATTGAGCTTCCGAGCTGGGCATTCGGTAACTCCGGTACCCGGTTTCGAGTATTCGGCACGCCGGGAACACCGCGCGACCCCTTCGAAAAGATCTCCGACGCCGCCCAGGTGCACAAATACACCGGCCTCGCCCCCCAGGTCGCGCTGCATATCCCGTGGGACGAGGTGGACAGCTACTCCCAGCTCCGCGAACACGCCGAGGACAACGGGATGCGCCTCGGGACGATCAACTCCAACACGTTCCAGGCCGAGGAATACAAGTTCGGCTCCCTCACCCACCACGATGCCGCCACGCGCCAGAAAGCGATCGATCATCACCTGCGCTGCATCGAGATCATGAACGAGACGGGCAGCCGCGATCTGAAGATCTGGCTCGCCGACGGCTCCAACTATCCCGGCCAGGCCGACCTGCGTGGGCGGCAAGACCGGCTGTTCGAATCGCTGCAGACGATCTACGCGCAGCTCAGCGGCGACCAGCGACTGGTTCTGGAATACAAGTTCTTCGAACCGGCCTTCTACCACACCGACGTTCCCGACTGGGGCACCGCCTTCGCCCAAACCGCCGCGCTCGGCAAGAACGCGACCGTCTGCCTCGACACCGGCCACCACGCGCCCGGTACGAACATCGAATTCATCGTCATGCAGCTGCTGCGGGTCGGGAAGCTCGGCGCGTTCGACTTCAACTCCCGCTTCTACGCCGACGACGACCTCATCGTGGGCGCCGCCGACCCCTTCCAGTTGTTCCGGATCATCTTCGAAGTGGTCCGCGGCGGCGGGCTCAACAGCCCCGACGTGAACTTCATGCTCGATCAATGCCACAACATCGAGGAGAAGATCCCCGGCCAGATCCGCTCCGTGCTCAACGTTCAGGAAATGACGGCCCGCGCGCTCCTCGTCGACCGGGAGGCCCTCACCGCGGCGCAGGAAGCGAACGACGTGCTCGCCGGGAACGAGGTGTTCATGGACGCCTTCTACACCGACGTCCGTCCCGGTCTCGCCGCCTGGCGCGAAGAACGCGGTCTGCCCGCCGACCCGATGAAGGCATTCCTCGACTCCGGATACCTCGCCCGCATCGCCGACGACCGCGTCGGCGGCGTGCAGGCGAGCTGGGGCGCATAAGACTCTGTATTACAAGTTCAAAGGAACATCATGACGAATCCAGTTGTAGCTGATCTGCTTGCCCGGTCGAATCGGTTGGGTGCGGATCCGAAGAATACGAACTATGCCGGGGGGAACACTTCGGCCAAGGGTACTGAGGTCGACCCGGTCACCGGGGATGACGTGGAGCTCATGTGGGTGAAGGGCTCGGGTGGGGACCTGGGGACCTTGAAGGAAGAGGGGTTGTGCGTGCTTCGCATGGACCGCCTGCGCCAGATGGAGCACGTCTACCCCGGGGTGGAGCGTGAGGATGAGATGGTCGCCGCCTTCGATTACACCCTGCACGGCAAGGGCGGGGCCGCCCCGAGTATCGATACCGCGATGCACGGACTGGTCGATGCCCCCCATGTTGATCACCTGCACCCTGATGCCGGTATCGCCATTGCTACCGCGGTGGATGGTGAGGAGCTCACCAGGAAGATCTACGGCGAGAAGGTCGTCTGGGTGCCCTGGCGCCGGCCGGGTTTCCAGCTCGGGCTCGACATCGCTGAGATCAAGGAGCAGAACCCGCAGGCCGTGGGGTGCATCCTGGGTGGGCATGGGATTACCGCCTGGGGAGATACCAGCGAGGCGGCGGAGAATAACTCGCTGTGGATCATCGACACCGCGGAGAAGTACATCATCGAACACGGCAGGCCCGACCCGTTCGGCGCACCGGTGCAGGGGTATGACCCGCTGGCAAAAGAAGAGCGCCGGGCTAAGGCGGCCGCGTTGTTCCCCACGATCCGCGGGTTGGCCTCGGTGGACCTGCGCCAGGTGGGTCACTTCACTGACGCCGATGTGGTGCTGGAATTCATGGCCCATGAAAAACTCCACGATCTGGCCGCACTGGGCACCTCCTGCCCCGATCACTTCCTGCGTACCAAGGTCAAGCCGCTGGTGCTCGACCTGCCCGCGAATGCCTCGATCGAGGATTCCATCGCGCGGTTGAAGGAACTGCACGCGCAATACCGCAAAGACTACGCGGCCTACTATCAGGCCCACGCCAGTGAATCTGACCCGGCGATGCGGGGGGCCGACCCGGCGATCGTGCTCGTGCCCGGGGTGGGGATGTTCTCCTTCGGGCGTAACAAGCAGACCGCCCGGGTGGCCGGTGAGTTCTACATCAACGCGATCAACGTGATGCGCGGGGCCGAGGCGCTCTCCACCTACTCCCCGATCTCTGATGCGGAGAAGTTCCGGATCGAGTACTGGGCCCTGGAAGAAGCCAAGCTCCAGCGGATGCCTAAACCCAAATCGCATGCGACCCGGGTGGCATTCGTCACGGGCGCGGCCTCCGGTATCGGTAAGGCGATCGCCGAGCGGCTCGCCGCCGAAGGTGCCTGCGTCATCGTCGCTGATCTGGATGCAGACAAATCCCGGCAGGTCGCCGAGGGCATCGGTGGCGCCGATGTCGCGATCGGGGTCGGAGTGGATGTTGCCGACGGCGAGGCGGTCGCCACCGCCCTGCAGGAGGCGATCCTCGCCTTCGGTGGGGTGGACCTGGTGGTCAACAACGCCGGCCTGTCGCTCTCGCGCCCGTTGCTGGAGACCACCGAAGCGGACTGGGACCGCCAACACGATGTGATGGCCAAGGGCTCCTTCCTGGTCTCAAAGGCTGCTGCGAAGGTCCTCATCGAACAGGACATGGGCGGAGACATCGTCTACATCTCCTCCAAGAACTCCGTCTTCGCCGGGCCGAACAACATCGCCTACTCCGCCACCAAGGCCGACCAGGCACACCAGGTGCGGCTGCTGGCGGTCGAACTGGGCGAATACGGAATCAAGGTCAACGGCATCAACCCTGACGGCGTGGTGCAAGGCTCGGGCATCTTCGCCTCCGGATGCGGCGCCAACCGCGCCGCGACCTACGGCATCGAGGAAAAAGACCTCGGCGCCTTCTACGCCCAGCGCACCCTGCTCAAACGCGAAGTGCTCCCCGAACACATCGCGAACGCCGTCTACGTCGTCACCGGCCCGGACATGACCCACACCACCGGCCTACACATCCCTGTGGACGCCGGAGTCGCGGCCGCGTTCCTGCGCTAAGGCACATCCATGTCGAATCGCTGTGTAGCCGCAGTAGATCTCGGCGCCACCTCCGGGCGGGTCATGGTGGGGGCACTAGAAGGTGCCCCCACCCCCCGCCTCCGGCTCGAGCAGACCGCGCGCTTCCCCAACACTCCCCTACACACCGAGGCGGGCCTGCACTGGGACTTCCCCGCCCTGTTCACCCACATCCTGAGCGGGATCCAGCAGGCAGTCGCCACCCACCAACCCGCCTCCCTGGGCATCGACTCCTGGGCAGTGGACTACTCCCTACTGGTCGGCGGGAACCATTCACTTCCGTTCCACTACCGCGACGAACGCACCCACACCGGCGTGCAAGCCACCCACCGCGTCGTTCCCTTCCCCGAGCTCTACCGACGCAACGGGCTGCAATTCCTCCCCTTCAACACCGTGTACCAACTCGCCGTCGAACCCGACCTGGCCCAGGCCGAACACCTCCTACTCATCCCCGACCTCGTTGCCCACCTCCTCACCGGCGCGCTGCGCACCGAACGCACCAACGCCTCCACCACCGGACTACTGAGCACCAACGGGCAGTGGGACACCGACCTCATGGAACACCTGGGCATCCCCACCCACCTGTTCGGCGAACTCATCGACCCAGGCGAAGTGATCGGCACCATCAACCACCCCGAACTCCCCACCGCAGCAGGTCTAGCCGTCCTCGCCGTCGGCTCCCACGACACCGCCTCCGCCGTCGCCGCCGTACCGATGAACCCCGACAAGGCCGCCTACATCTCCTGCGGGACCTGGGGCCTAGTGGGCGTGGAAACACCCACCCCGATCACCACCGACGCCGCCCGCGAAGCGAACTTCACCAACGAAGGCGGGGTGGACCGGCGCAACCGGTTCCTGCACAACGTCATGGGGCTATGGCTCCTGAGCGAATCCGTGCGCACATGGAACGAATCCCTACCAGCCGGCAAACGCTGGGAACTCACCGACCTCCTCACCCAAGCCGCGGCGCTCACCCCACCCGAGCACGGATGGGTCTTCGACGCCAATGACCCAGTGTTCCTCCCACCCGGCGACATGCCCAACCGAATCCACCAGTGGCTCCACGAGCGCGGCCTGCCTACCCCCACCACCCCGGTGCAAACCGTTCGAGCGATCATCGAAAGCCTCGCCCACGCCTTCGCAAGCGCTGTCCGCACCGCCGCCGAACTCTCCGGGATCCACCCCGAGGTCATCCACATCGTCGGCGGAGGCGCCCTCAACGAACTGCTGTGCCAGCGCACCGCCGACGTCAGCGGCCTCACAGTCCTCGCCGGGCCCGTCGAAGCAACCGCGATCGGCAACCTCCTCATCCAAGCACGCCACCACGGATGGATCGGCCCGGAATTAGAGGATCTGCGCCAAGTCGTTACCGACTCCTTCGAACCTGCGCGGTACCAACCGCGAACGTACTAACCATCTCCCGTTCACCACCCACCACAAAGAAAGGGAATCCGTTGACGAAACCGGTTATTCCAGCTCAGGAGTTCCGAACCCGCCAACAGGCTGTCCAATCCGCCATGAAAGAGGCGGGCTACGACCTTATCGTCTGCTATTCCGACGATGGCGCCGTTTTCGGCCAGGAGTACACTCGCTGGCTCTTCAACTACCAACCCCACTTCGAACCCGCGCTGACGATCATCCCCGCCGAGGGCGAGCCCTGGATCTTCACCGGCGTGGAGTCCGAGGAGTACGTGTACACCTCTTCGGAGTGCCAGAACGTCAAGGCCGTCGACGCGTTCGTGTACGAGGCCCACGAGTTCCCGTTCTCTACCTCCCACTCGCTCGGCTCGCAGCTCGTCGAGGTGCTCGGCAAGCAGGACCTCACCGGCACCAACGTCGCGATCGCGGGGATCAACCGCATCCCCTACACCGTGTACCACCAGCTGCAGCGCGTGTTCTCCGTGGACGAGTTCGCCTCCGCCGATGACCTGTTCGTGGATCTGCGCAAGGTGAAATCCCCCGCGGAGATCGAGGTCATCCGCTACGCGTACTACATCGCCGAGAAGGGCATCGAGGCGGCCGTTGCGGCGCTCGAGGTCGGCAAGACCGAACGTGAGGTCGCTGCCGAGGCGGAGCAGGTGATGCGCTCGCTCGGTTCTGAAGGCATGGGCATCGACACGATGGTCGCCTCCGGAGCGCGGCTCACCCGCCCGATCATCGCGCGCACGACCCACAAGGCGCTCGAGGGCAACGAACTCGTCACCCTCACGTTCGCGCCGCGGTACGAGGGTTACCACGCAGCGATCGCCCGGCCGATCATCATGGGTGAGGTTTCCGAGGACGTCGAGAACGCCGTCGCTGCCGCGATCAAGGCCCAGAAGGCTGGCCGGGAGCAGCTGCGCCCGGGCACAGCGGGTAACGAGGTCGACGCGGCGGCCCGCGCCGTCGCCGGTGAGCACGGGCTCGCGGAGAACTTCGTCTACACCGGCGCCCACAGCATCGGCGTATCGGAGTTCGAGCCGCCCTCGCTCGCCTCGACCTACACCGAGCCGCTGGAGGAGAACATGGTGTTCTCCATCGACATCCCGCTGTTCTTCGCCCCCTGGGGCGGGCTGCGGTACGAAAGCGGCTACGTCATCGGCGCGGACGGCGCCGAGCCGCTCCAAACGCTCAACGATGAGGTGATCCGCCGCTGACGGCGGTCATGCCAACGCCGTGGGCACCGATCGAACCACC
This sequence comes from uncultured Ruaniaceae bacterium, assembly GCA_947251855.1. Next base: position 10,548 of record CAMXUZ010000077.1, on the reverse strand, counting down.
GATCGGTGCCCACATTTTTCCCGACCCGAACTAGCGAGGCCACAGTGGTACAACGGCAACTTCCCAAACCCGCCGAGATCTTCGAACTGCTGAAGTTCAAGAAGCCGGAATTCAACGCGAAGACGCGGCGGCTGAACTCGGCGCTGACGATCGAGGATCTGCGCCGGATCGCGAAGCGGCGCACCCCGGCCGCCGCGTTCGATTACACCGACGGCGCCGCAGAAGGCGAACTGTCGCTGAACCGCGCCCGCCAAGCCTTCCAGGACGTCACGTTCCACCCCGCGATCCTCAACGACGTCTCCAACGTGGACGCCTCGACGACGATCCTCGGGGGCAAGAGTTCTCTCCCGTTCGGTATCGCACCCACGGGATTTACGCGCCTCATGCAGACCGAGGGCGAGTTCGCGGGGGCCGGCGCGGCGGGTTCCGCCGGTATCCCGTTCACGTTGTCCACGCTCGGGACCACCTCGATCGAAGGTGTTCGCGGGGCCAATCCCACCGGGCGGAACTGGTTTCAGCTCTACGTGATGCGCCAGCGGGAGGTCTCCTACGCGCTCGTGGAGCGTGCGGCCGCCGCCGGCTTCGACACGCTCTTCTTCACCGTCGACACCCCGGTGGCCGGGGCACGTTTGCGCGATGCCCGCAACGGCTTCTCCATACCGCCCCAGATTTCCCTTCGCACGGTCGCGAACGCGATCCCTCGCCCGTGGTGGTGGTTCGACTTCCTCACCACGCCGCAGCTGGAGTTCGCGTCGCTCTCGAGCACCGGCGGGACCGTCGGTGAACTCCTCGACGCGGCGATGGATCCGACGATCAATTACGATGATCTCAAGGAGATCCGGGAGATGTGGCCCGGCAAGATCGCGATCAAAGGAGTGCAGACCGTCGAGGACGCCCGCACGCTCACCGACCTCGGGGTGGACGGGATCGTGCTGTCCAATCACGGCGGGCGCCAGCTCGACCGTGCACCCGTGCCCTTCCATCTCCTGCCCGACGTCGCTCAAGAAGTGGGTAAGGACGTCGAGATCATTCTCGACACCGGGATCATGAGCGGCGCCGACATCGTCGCCTCCCTTGCTCTCGGCGCGGACTTCACGCTCATCGGCCGGGCATATCTATATGGACTCATGGCCGGGGGGCGAGAGGGCGTGGACCGCGCCATCGCGATCCTCGCCGAGGAGATCGAACGCACGATGAAACTCCTTCAGGTGACCAACGTCGAGGAACTCACCCCGGCGCACGTGACACAGCTGGAGCGGCTCATGCGGCGCACGATCGAGAATAGTTAACACGACGCTGTTACTGCGCAGAAGTTTCGAGCACCACGAGCACCTATCGGGAGCTGCCCTTATATCAATGCGGCGATTTCCGCTGCCGTGATCCGCCGGCCGCGCGATATGTACGGGAGCCCGGTTGAGGGCTCAGTCTCGAGCTGTACGGTCTCGTCAATCTGCGCAGGGCCCCTGGCGGTCAGGTCTGCGATCACGGCAGACATCGACACGCCCCGCTCGTGCGCCACCTTCATCACGCTCTTGTGCAGTCGAGGAGGCAATTCCACTGTGGTGCGCATGTGTGCATCGCATCTGCATCACCTGCGGCGCAACAAGCAGCCCGCTCAACTGATACGGGCGTAGCAAAGGCGGCCCGGAGAATCCGGGCCGCCTTGAGCGCGAACCACCGCTATCGGGTACGCGCCGCCCGATAGGCGAATCCGCCGACGGCGAGCAGACCGAGCATCGCGGCGACGAGCAGCGCGATGCTCACACCGGTCAGGGGCAGATCGTCGTCCGAATCCGAACCTCCGTCACCGGCGCCGCCCGGGTCGCCATCGCCGCCGTCCCCGCCCGCTCCCTCGTCACCGGAACCATCCTCGTCGGAGCCTCCGCCGCCCCCGTCAGAGCCGGCAGTGATTTCAATGGAGTCGGTCGCGATGACGGGAGCGTACCCGTCGGCGAAGATGAAGCCCCAGGCGTCGAGGCCGCCGTCCACGTCATCCTCCGTCGCGAGGTATTCCATCTCGTCGCTGGCGAGCACTTCGCCCGCACGAGCCCACGTCACCTGCGTCGCCCCCGGGTCGGGGCTGGTGCTCGGCCATCGAACCGTGAGGGTCTCACCAACAGTTCCCTCCCCGTCGATCGCGAAATCGCCGGAGACCTCGAACTCCGATTCCGCACGTTCTGGAACCTCGAAGGACCCGACGACTGTCGTCGTTTCTGCTTCGACGACGACGCCGGTGGCGGTGGGGGCGAGTTCGTCACCTTCGATGCCGATCCAGGGGACATATCCCCCGAGCGGAATCCGGGGGACGACGATGTGTCCCTCCTCATCCGCCCAGAACGTGCGAGAGTTCCACTCCTCACCGTCGGCGCTCAGACCGCGGATCTCGCTCGCGGCGTCATCGAGGTCGATGAAGGGTTCGCCGTCCTCGTCGACGATCTGCATTTCAATCGCTCCGCCGAGACGCGTGAGCGTGACTTCCTCGAACGGTGCCTCTGATGCCTCGCCATCGTCGATCACGAATCCCGTGGGTTCGTCAGCGAGGTCCGTGGCGCCCGAGAGGGTTTCCCCGAGCGCGTACTGTGCGGAGGAGTGATCAGTGGAGAACTCCAGCGTGTAATCGCCGTCCGGGAGGTTGATCAGCTCCCACTCCCCCGCCTCGTCCGTTCGGGCTTCCGCCTGGAATTCGGGGGATTCATCGCCGAGAGTATAGGCGGTGACGAGAGCGTTAGCGATCGGGTCCTCCCCCTCGAGGAGGGTTCCGCCAATATCAGCGGTCGGGGCCGCTGCCGCCGGCAGAGATGCACCCGCCAACGCGAGGCCGACGGTGGCGGGAAGCGCGAGCGCGCGAACGTGTTTCGGTGCGCGACCCGGGGTCGACTTTAATGATGTGTTCATTCGATAGCTCATTACCTTGGTACTTGCGGGCATGGGTCAGGCGATCCGGGCGCGGCCGACGGGGACGATCTGCACGGGGCCGAGCAGTCCGTATTCCGCACGGTTCGCCTTCTCGTACACGTCCGGGTTCGATCGCCGGAGCCGGTTGAGAAGCGTTGTCGTCACTTCAACCCGGAGCGTGTTTCGCCCGGGCCGTACGTAGTCGCTGATGTCGATCTCGTCGGAGAGCATGTCCACCGCCGCTACCCGCTGGCTGTTCACCCAGACATGGAACGTGTCGCTCACCTGGCCGAGGCGCAACAGAATGGTGTTGAGCCCAGGGGCCCAGTCGTGGTCGAGTTCGAACACGGTGGAGTAGTCGCCGATGCCGGAGACGTCCTCAAGTCCGTCGATCTCTGTCCACGGGACCAGCGAATCCAGGGTGTGCTCGGAGTAGCTCACGTCAGTTTCGGTGTCGCTATCACCCGGACGCCAGTCCTCAACCGAAAGCTTCCAACTGGTCAACTCCTGAGCCTCAGGCAGCGAGGGGATGCGTGCCGTCTTCACCCGGCCGTCGGCGAGGGTTGCGTCGACTTCACCGCTGGCGAACGCTTCGACGTACAGTTTCCCGTCATCGAAGGCCACCCGGTCGGCGTCGGTCGCGGTCACGTGGGTGGAGGGGAACTGCCCGCCTTCCCAGTCGCGCGGGGCGAGTACGATGATCGTCGACTGCGCAGGGTTGAGCCGCACGCGCAGACGGACGTTCTTGCCGTCCCGGGTGAACCGGGCGATCGGGCTCACTTCACCCGTCCACGCGTTGAGTTCATAGGGAACTGACGAGTCGGAGAGGGTGGTTATCGTGACGTCGTCGTTGATGAGTTCAAGTACGTCCTTCTCACCGTGGCGCACGTTGACGAAGTAGAAGAATTCTTCGTTCCCCTCGATCCGGCGGACGTGTTTGAGGTTCGAGTGCGGGTAGGACACCGCTGGTTGGATTCCGAGGTTGGCCAGCGCGACGGGAATGTCGTCATCCTCCAGGGCGGGTTTCACGTTGTCGAAACCCTTCAACTCTTGGACGAGGTCCGCCACTGCGGCATCGGTTTCCTCATCGCGCAGCCCGGTCGATTCCGGGTTCGACCAGTCCCCGTGAAGAACAACCGGCAGACCGGCCTTCGCGTACTCCACGAGCTTCGCCGCCGTGTCCGGGTCGAGCGTTGCCTCCCGACCCCGGAAGCGGTCGATGTCCACGATGATCGCCTTGTAGTTTCCCGCTTCGGGAGCGAAACGGCCGTTCTTGACGATCGCCCGTTCCTGTTTCAGCGAGGAGGGAGCGAGGAACCCGTGCGTCCAACCGGTGGGGACCCCCTCGCGGGTCGCCCAAGGCGCTCCGATCCCCGTGTGCGTCCACCCCTTCTGCCGGAGGAACGCGACATCGTATTCCGGGCTTCCGTGTTGGAGCACCGCCTGGGTCCGGGAGAGGAAACCCGACACATCGTTGATGTGCTTCCAGCTAGGCGTCCGCGCACCCCAGGCCTCGGAGTAGCCGATGGAGTCGTCGTAGTACGGGCTGAACGGCGCGAACCCGGGCCATTTCGCACCAGGCGCGGTGCGGTAGGGGTAGCCGTGCATGACTGTTTGGTTCACGCCGCCGGCAAAGGTCGCGCCGATGATGTGCAGCATGTCGTGGTGCGACGAGCCGGTCCACGTGGAATTGTATCCCTGCCCGAAAACGGCCCCAGTTTCACTCGAGAGGATCTTCTTCCCTCCCATGTCCCGGCCACTCGCGATGACGCGATAGTCGTCGGGATTCTTCGCCCCGAGCGACTCGGTCTCGGGGATATCGAGGATACCCGCCTGTTCAACCGAGTCCTGCTCAAGACCGTAGGCCTGCACGCGGTACTTCATGTCCAACGAGTGGGCCCATTCCTTGATCGGAAGCAGGTGGTTCTCCGTGTACAGGTCGCTCATCACCTGGTTGAAATCGTCGCGGACCCGGTCGTTCTTGAAATCCACGAAGTCATACGCGTATTTCGTGTTGTGCTGGAGGATGATGGGGAAGTACTCGCGCAGCTCGTAGCCCATCCGCTCCTGGAACTCGTTCTCGATGTTGTGGGTCCACAGCGTTGCATCGGTATCGACCTCGAGGGAGTCCTCGAAGAACGCTCCCCCCGATTTTGGAAACAGTTCCTTCATGCGCGGCGTAATGACGTTCGCGTTGAAATAGTCGATGACGGCGTTCGCGCCGACGAGGCTGAAGTGGTCGACGACGTACGGCAAGGGGTCCGTGTGTTTGCCGCCTTCCGGGCGCAGCCCGGACCCTCGGAGCCAGTAGGCGAGGATCACCCACGTTTCCCCATCCTCTGGTGCCTCCCATGAGAGGCGCTCGTCCTCAACCAAGTCGGTGAGATCGACGAGGCTGTCCTGATCCAGTTTGTGCGGGCCCTTCTCCGGGATTTCGGTAAGGATCGCGGCGTGCACCCCGATGAGTGTTTCCTTCTCGACTCCGGCTGCTGCGTCAAGCTCCGGCCGAGGGAGCGCATCGTCGAAGGCCGCGCCAGCGTCAAGCTCTGCGATGCCATGGGCGATTTCGACCATCGCTGCCTCGTCCTGCGGCGTCACTCCCGGAACTGAGGCGGGCCATGAGGGACCAAGCGTGATATCGATGGAGACGCCGCGCTCCGCGCCCGCTTCGAGTGCCGCCTCTACTGCGGCCTTCCAGCGCTCTCCGCCCCACGGGAATTTTTCTATATCGAGATTATCGTCCGGCAAACCGTGGTGCACATCGGCGATCTCCACGCCTTTGAAACCGGCGTCCGCGATTTCGTTGACTTCCCGAACGATTTCGTCGATCTCTACTTCGCCGTTCGGCCACCACCACCGGAACTTCGGCGCGACGGCGTCGGCCGGATTCTTGAAAAAGGACAGGCCCGAAGGGGCCTCTCCTCCTTTCAGCGGTGGTAGCAGAGTTCCTGCTGAGGCTGCCGGCGCTTTGAGGACTTCACCCCCCAGTACCGCGGCTCCGATAGCGGCGGCCCCGAAGCCGAAGAATCCTCGTCTCGACACGTTTGCTTGTTCGCCCATTACTCCCCTTTGATACTTGGCGCACCCGTGGTCCAGCCCGACGCTGCGCTGTTTGAATCGTTTAAATTCTTGCTCGTCACACTACGAGCGATGTGTGGTCTTAGTCAAAAGTTGGCTCTGTATTGGTCGCCTATTGAGATTCACCTTGGGCGACCCTGGCGGCAGGGCGGGGGCTAGAGCGCTTCTTCGAATAGCCTCCCGCCCTGCAGCACACGCCTACGTCGCGGAGGCGTTGCGTGTTCGGCGCACGTACACCGTGACCCCGGCGGCAGTGAGGAGGGTAGCGATCGCAGCCAAAGCCGCGATCACCCGTCCGCTGCTTCCGGTATCGGGCAGATTCCCCGTATCGTCGGCCTCGTCAGAGCTTCCTCCTCCGGCTCCGTCCTCATCCGTTCCGTCAGGATCGGCAGGGTCCTCTGTGTCGTCTCCACCGCCGCCGTCGTCCGGCTCCTCGGGATCCTCTCCCCCGTCGCCGGTGGCCGTCACGGTGACGTTGCTCGTCGCCGTGGAGATGAAGCCTTCTCCGTCTATGACGCGCAGGTGAACTTCGTGTTCGCCTTCCACGGTCGCCTTCACGGTCGGAGCCTCTCCCGTAGTTGTGCCCTCAGAGAACTCCGAGATGTCCCACTCGTAACTGAGGTCATCGCTTCTTCCTGCCCCGGTCCCCCGCCCGTCGAGCTGGAGTTCATCGCCGAGCGCAACTTCGTAGGGGCCGCCAGCGTCCGCTTGCAGCGCGTTCTGCCCCACGTTAAAGGTCCACGTGCCCGAGGAAACGCGGTATTCTGCATACTCGTCTGCCACGTCGGAGGGTTCCGCTCCACGTGAGGCCGACACTTCGCCGTCCACAATGTTCGTCGGTACGCGCACGATTCCTGTCGTGTTGACGGGAATCTCTACTTGCAGAGCGAGCGAGTCTTCCGTCCGTTCCCAGGCCGAGGAGATCGTGCCTGCGGGCGAATCGTAGCTTCCTTGTGCCTCAGTGAGATCACCTGTCATACGAGGGTCGATGATCACTTCTCGGTAGGCGTGAGAGCCCGGCGCTTGCCGTATCCCGGCGATTCCCGCATGGAACCATTCGTCGATTTGCCCGAGGATCATATGGGTCTTGGAACCGCTGAGGGGCGCGTCCCAGTGCTCGGGCATCGTCGTGAGCCCGTGAGGGCTGTTCGCGGTTTCACGTAGGAAGTAGCCGTAACTGGGCTGGGTGTCCTGTTGCAGCAGGTCCCACAGAACGTCGTCGCGACGTTCTTCGATCAGGGTGCGAATGATGGCTTGCATCCCCATCGTTCCCGCGCTGAAGTGCGGGGCGTCGTCTGCCTCCACACCATCTTCGAGTGGGCCATATTCATACAGCAGCTCGATGAGCGCCGAAAGCACCTCATCCCGGTGTTCTTCCTCCACAAGGCCAGTGTCTAGCGCCAGCGCTTGGGCCGCCTGGGTCGCTCCTTCCGGGCCGCCGCTCGTGTATCGGCCGAGTTCTGCATCGTAGAAGCGCTCGTTGAACGCGTCCCGGATCTCCTCGCGGAGGTCCTCGAACTCTGCCGCCTCATCGTCCTTACCGAGGAGTTCTGCGAGCTGGGCCATTCGATCGATGGTCACCCAGTAGCCCCAGGTTCCCACGAGTGCTTCATCAGTGTCCTGAGATGCGAGCCAGTCAGCCAGGGGTGCCTCGACGATGCGGCCTTCGTCTTTCCGCTCCCTGATGTAGTCGACATAGTTGTTCATCTCGTCCCAATAGGTTTCTGCGAGACTGGTGTCGCCGTACAGTTCGTGCAGATACCAGGGGACGAGCACGATGCCGTTACCCCAATTGATTTCGTCGCCGAACATGTCAATGTATGGCAGGTAGAAGTTCGGGGCCGTAATCGGAACGTTCCCGAGAGTCTCCTCGACCACCGATTGCGATTCCACGATGTGGTGCATCGTGGTGTAGAGGTAGGCGCGAGTGTCGATGTGCCGGTGGATGTACCCCATCGGCTGCGTGTAGTCCGCTTCAAACGACGCCTTCTCCCTGCCCGGGGTATCGGTCAGGACGGACTGAGTGTTGGAGAGCACCGAATACTTTGCCATCCGGTCAAGCCGGTTCATTCGATCGTTCGAGGTCTCGACCGTGCCTGGGTGGCTCACGTCCGCCGATACCTGGTGCATCCGTACGAGATCATTGGGAGGTGTGTACCCTTCGGGCAACCCGTCTACCTGAACCCACTGACCCGACTTGTAGCCGAACTTCGACATCCACCGTTCACCGGCTTTCCCGGCGGTGGTGTAACTATCGAAAATGTCCCAGCCGCGCTGACCGTGATCGCCACTGCGGAGTGAGTCCTCGTTGACGGTGCCGTCTTCGTTGAGGTGCTCCCCTGGCGTCATTCGAATAGTCGTGCCTTCAGCAAGCGCGTCCTTCAGGTGAAGCTCAGGGATCCCTGCAGAGTTCTGGCCGAAGTCGAAGACCCAGACGCCGGGCTCGGGGTTGGTTACGTCTACCGCGTCAAACGTCTCTTGTACTGTCACGTACTCCCCGTTCCGGGCAACGAGTTCCGTTGCGAGGTTCGGCGGGGGTGCGATCCCTGCATCGATCCACTCGGTGGGAGTGCCATCGCGGCGCTGGGCGGAATCGGTCAGGTCGGCTCCCGGCTCGTTCCATCCCGGTTGGGATTTCCGAGCATCGTAGTCTGCGCCCGAGTACCACGCATCGAACACCAGTGGGCTCTTCGCCGCCCGCCAGCTGCGGTCGGTGACGACCTCTTCGGTGCTGCCGTCGGCGTATGTGACTTCAATTTTCGCGATAACCCGTGGGGTTAGAGCAATCCCACCGGGGCCGCGATCAAACTCGGTCTCGCTTCCCGAATCGGGATTCCCCGAACCGATCACTTCGCTGCCCGCCTCGTGATCCGAATCGAGTGCGGGGTCAAACGAGATAGCGTTCTGTTCGCTATCGATACCCGTGATGACTCTGGATTCGAGCCTTTCGCCACCATCGGCGGTATCGATATTGATGGTCCCACCAACGTGATGGCCATCCACGGAGTCGAGGGTCACCGACGTCGTGCCCGCTTGAGCGTCGTTCGCGAGTTCGCCTTCCGCCGCGAAGTGGCTCTGCCAGTAGGCATAGGGCTTTTCCCGGTCGTAGAAGGGGTCCGGGTTCGTTAAGTCCCGGCGAACGTACGCCTGCCCGTGCCCCACTTCGAGCCCGACAGTGTTCTCACCCTTCGCTACGACGTCTGTGACGTCGTAGGTCCGGTACTCGCTTGAGAGCTGGTAGTTGGAATCGCCGCCGGGGTTGATCTCCTCGCTGAGGGGCTCGCCATTAATGGTCGCGTGGAATCGACCAATACCCGAGACATAGAGCCGCGCCTCATCCACGTCCTTGTCAAGCTCGAGGCTGCGAGCAAACATCGGCAACGGGTCATCAACCTCGCGCTCATGGTGTTCGATCCACTGTGCATCGCCCCAATCCTCTTCGCTGAGAAGCCCGAGTTCTACCGACTGCGGTGCGCTCCACGGCGAGGCCTGCTCGAGTGCGTCCCACACTCGCACCTGCCAGGCATATGTATCCCGGGAGGAGAACTCAGGCCCTTCATAAGCGATCCCCGTTTGCTCGCTTCCTTCCACGCGTCCGGAGTCCCAGATGAAAGCTCCCGCAGCCAGCTGGGTTTCATTCTCAGCAACCCGAATTTGATACGCCAACTGCTCATCCCCTGCGCACGGGACCTCCGCGTCGAAGAGGCACGAGCCGTCGCTCGGCACGGGCTCTGCCTCGAACCGCCAACTAAAGGTCGGTCGTGGGTTGTCCGTTCCCAAGATCTCGCCCTCGCGTCCATCCACGCGAGTCTCGACAACTTCGACCCCAGGCATCGCCTCGGAGGAGTCCGTCTTCTCAGTATCGGCATAACCAACTGTGGCGACACTGGAGCCTGCGAGAACGAGGCCAATCGTGGCCATGGGCGCAGTAACGCGACGCCACCGCCCGACCCGACTTCGCCCCGATTTGGGTACTGACATCTATGTCTCTCCTTCAATCAACGTTGAATTCGTAACAAGAACGGGAAGGACCGCGTTCTCGGGCCTCGCTGGCACGCCGATCCTTGGGAAGCTTTTGACTACGCGCTTGCCTTCGGCTGCCCTGCGCCACCCTCGGGCGCCAACGAAGGCTAGTACAGCAGAAAAACTTGAAACGTGTCAACTACGCGAGTGGTCCTCACTCCCCAGCCCTCCGGTTTTATATAGGCAGCAAGGAACGGAGGGCGCCGACTGAAAGTGCCGCACTTTCGCGGCAAAAACGCCAGTTCTCCAAGCTTGTCGACCGAGGCGTCTGGCAGCAATAAGGGTGACGCGGGACCGAAAATTTCGACGAGTCCCGTTTTTGCCGCAGCACAACTTTCTCGAGTCTGAAACGTTATTTCGAGTCTCCGTCTGGCGCAGGAGGAAGCAAAGCACGTGAATCAAAAGCCTCGATCGGCATCTCCAGTGCGAGATTCAAGGCCCACCGTTACAGTTCGCGGTTACGAAGCGCTAAGGTCGATCAAGTGTCCGGAGTACTCACTGGCTTCGCAGCGGTCCTCACGATTATCGCCGTCGGCTACGTCGCCGCGCGCG
>CAMXUZ010000076.1 GCA_947251855.1 uncultured Ruaniaceae bacterium | reverse complement strand
GCTCGGCGGCGCCGGCCTGCTCGGCCTGCGACGCCGAGACATCGAGGGCTGAGGCGCCCGGCTACAGCGCGGGAGCGGCGAGCGCCCCCGCGGCGGCCTCGAACATGTTCTGCGAATAGACGACGTGCAGGCGCTCCGCCGCAGCAGGAATGACGAGCGAATTGAGCTCATCCACGAGGTCCTGCGGGTGCTTGACGTTCTCGTTATGCCGACCGGCGTTGAGCTTGGTGACGACGTTCAGCGCCTCGGACTCCTGGAGCCGCTCGGCGTACGGCTCCGCTTCGGCCGGCAACTCGGGGATCGGCACCGACATCAGCACCCGGCGCGGCAGGGAGACCCCGCCGTCGAGGATCCGCCACCAGAGGTAGGGAAGGCTGGAGTTCAATACGATCGCCGCGTGCCGCCGATCGTCGTCGGAACGGAAATACAGGACGGATTTCGAGCGCCGGTCGAGCGGGCGGTAGGTCGCGGAGATGTAATACCTCGGCGTCGTGGCAACGGTGAGGGGAAATGGAGTCTCGTGCTCGACCACGAGGTCGGCGAGGGCGAGCGGCGTGGAGATGATCGAATCCCAGAACTCCTCGAGACCGGGTGCGAGCTTCGCCCACTCCCCATGCGGCCCCAGCCGCCGTGGGGCGAGGAACTCGTGGCAGCGGGAGAACATTTCCTCCCGGGATGCGGTGTTCCACCGGAGGATCGGGGTGACCCGCCACTCGCGCATCTGCGGGGCACTCACCGTGACGGCGGCGCGCACGAAGTTCGTCTTCGAGGTGTTGTTCGACCCGAACTTGTAACCCCGGAAGAGGGTGTCAGGGACGTTGTCGAAAACGTAGACGTCTCCGCCGGTGGTGCCCTCCTCGATGACGTCCCGAAGCGACCGGAACTTCGGGATCGAGAGATAGGAGGCGGGGGTGACGGCGATGAAACCCCGGGAGGCATGGACGATACGCTCGAGGAAATACGCGAACAGGTCGCGGGTTTCGCTGGTGCGATACCCCGCTTTCCCCGGAGCCCGGGCGTAGGGAGGGTTGAGGATCGCAAACTCGAATTCCGGAAGCGCTCTGCCGCTGAGGAAATCGCGCCGGGCCGAGCGGCGCTGGAGGGCTCCGACCGCCTCGCCGTCGCCGTCGGCGGCGAAATCAGCTGCGATGAGCGCGACCGCCGTCCTCAACGCCGTCTCATCGCGATCGAGGAGGATCAGGTGGTCGCGAACGAACCCGGCCGGAGACTCCTGGACCGAGGCGAGGTGCCAGGAAAGGTTCCCCACTCCGCAGCACGGATCCAGCCACCGACCCGTGGGAAAACTGGCGGCGTGGCGGGCCATGAACTGCGAGGCATCGTCCGGGGTGAAGTACTGGCCCGCATCCCGCCGCTGCCCGCGGTCCAAGCTCGCCAGCAGCGCCTCGTAGCACACGCCGATCTCGCCGATCGTGAGCCCTGCGAGCACATCGCTCGGCCCCATCTCCACGCCGAGCACGCTCCCGAGCGCACTCGCGAGGTCCGGACGGGCAGAGATGGTGCGCCGGGCGACCGCTGCTAACCAATTCCGGCGCGTCTCGGACTTGTTCGGCGCGAGTAACGTCTTGACCACCCTGGTGACCGCGGAGGCAGAAAACGGCGGGTTCGCCTCGACAGCAAGCAGGCTGGTGCTCATGCGGTGGGGCCTTTCCGGGTTGAGGGCGCGGGGTCGCGTTAGAAGTACTTTAGCTGCTAGCTATTTTTGCTTCGAATCGGCGCGCGCGGCGCGGTTCGGGAAGCACGCCAGCCAGCTCATCTTCCACGAGGCAAACCTACGGCAGAGCACTGACACGGCCCTGGCGAGCATTAGGATCGAAGTGAGGAAAGGACCCAATATGTCAGGCGACGTCACGATTCTCCACAATCCCCGCTGCTCAACCTCCCGGTTCGCCGTGCAGGCGGCGAAGGACGCGGGGGCGGAGGCGCAGGTGCGTAATTATCTCAACGATCCCCTCACGGAAACGCAGTGGTTGGACGTGCTTGCGATCCTGGAAGCGGAACCCACCGAGCTCGTGCGGCGGGATGAGAACTTCAAACGCTCCGGACTTGGTGATGGCGACGTCGCCACGGCAGAACAGGTCGCCAAGGTGCTCGCCAAGACCCCGCTCCTCGCCCAACGCCCGGTGCTGATCCGTGGTGGGCGCGCGATCATCGGCCGCCCCAAATCCGCAGTTGCGCCCTTCCTCGCCTGACCCGCGCAATGTGAATCGCCTACGTGGCATCCCGATCGAGGGAGAGTAATGAGCAAGATCTTCACGATGAGCGTGAGTAAGGTATATCCGCTGTACCTGCAAAAACTCCAGCGCAAAGGTCGCACGAAAACCGAACTCGATACGGTGATCACCTGGCTCACGGGTTTCAGCGAGGCGGACGTCGCTCAGCACGTTGCCGCAGGAACCACCTTCGAAGACTTTTTCGCAGCCGCGTCGCTCAACCCGAACGCAGCGAAAATCACCGGAGTCATCTGTGGAGTGCGAGTTGAAGAGGTGGCGGACCCCTTGATGCGGCAGATCCGCTACCTCGACAAACTCGTGGATGAACTCGCGCGGGGCCAGTCCCTGGCGAAGGTGCTTCGCGAGGGATAAGCCCCAGCCGGGCCCGGCGCGGCAGCCAGCAGCCTAGTCTTTGCTGGGGTAGGAGAGGTACTTGCCATCGAAGGTGACGACGATCCGGTCACCTGCCGGGTCCTCGCGCCGGGAGACATCGATGTTGAAATCGATGGCGCTCATGATGCCGTCGCCGAAGTCTTCGTGGATCGCTTCCTTGATCGCCGAGCCGTAGACGGCGAGCGCTTCGGTGAACCGATAGATCGTCGGGTCATGCGCCATCTCCCCAAGGCCGCCGCGGTACGGCTGCCGTTGCAGCGCCCGCACGGTTTCCTCATCGAGATCGAGCAGCTCCCCTACCCGGGTGGCTGCCGCTTCAGGCACGGGATGATTTCCCAGCAGCGCGGAAATGGTCCACTCCCGCGGCCGGTCGATCGCCTCGGCGATCTCCGCCCACGTCAGGCCCGCGCGTTCCTTGGCGTCCCGGATCGTTTCCGCAGCTCGGTCTTTGGCAGCATTAGCAGACACATTTCCTCCTAAAAGCGGTGGCGAAGTTGCCACCTCCAAACCTATCGAAGGTGACGCAGCGAGCAAAAACGTCAGCACCGCTCGCGGGGAAGGGACGCGGGCAGAAGCAGCCAGTGGATACCATGGGGGAATGGAGACTCGCCC
>CAMXUZ010000075.1 GCA_947251855.1 uncultured Ruaniaceae bacterium | reverse complement strand
TCCAAGGCGGCAATGTCTTCCCCGTAATGGCGCATGAAAAGCTGTTCGAGTGTGGGCGGGTGCGCGGTGAGGGTTCGAATTCCGCCGTTGTGGAGGCGCCCGACGACGGCGTCCAGATGCTCGGCGTCGACTTCCACCGCGATCTGTGTGCCCTCGCGGCGAACCACGTGGACTCCCGGCAAGGATCCGAGGTCGACCGGGTCATCGGTTTCCGCGTCAACCGAGATCCGGGTGAGGTGCCGCATCTGCGTGAGCGAGCCGGATTCAACGATCTTTCCGCGCCGGATGATGGAGATCCGCTCGCAGAGCCGTTCCACTTGCGCGAGGGTGTGGCTCGAGAGGAGCACGGTGCGTTCGCGGGCCTGCTCCTCCGTGATGACTTCTGCGAAGATCGATTCCATGAGCGGGTCAAGACCCGCGGTCGGCTCGTCGAGGAGTAGAAGCTCTACATCGGAGGCGAGCGCGGCGATGATCGCGACCTTCTGCCGATTCCCCTTCGAGTAGGTGTGGCCCTTCTTCGTGGGGTCGAGGTCGAAGCGTTCGATCAGCTCATCCCTGCGCCGCGGGATGAACCCGCCGCGCAGGCGGGCGAAGAGGTCGATCGCTTCCCCACCGGTGAGGTTGGGCCAGAGCGAGACGTCGCCGGGCACATAGGCGAGCCGTTTATGGAGCTCTACCGCGTCGTCCCAGGGGTCGCGGCCGAGCAGGGTGACGGTGCCAGAATCGGCGCGGAGCAGGCCGAGCAGGACCCGGATCGTCGTTGATTTACCGGCACCATTGGGGCCGAGGAAGCCGTGCACCTCCCCCACCTCGACGGTGAGGTCGACGCCGTCGAGGGCGCGGACGTGGCCGAAGGTTTTGACGAGATCAGTGATGTCGATCGCGGAGGTCATGAAACATCCCCAGAGGGTTCGGGCGTCGAGGCGCCGGAGTATGCGGAAAGGTAACGAGCATCGGTAAAGAGGCCGTGCGTGAAGAGTTCAAGGGCGGGCCCGATGCTTGCCTGCGCGGCGGCGTCAAAGGCGCCGGCGGGATCGTCCGGATGTGCCGCGGCGTGACGCCGATACTCCAGGAGCAGCATCCCCATACTCGTCAGGGTGAGGTAGCGGGCACGGGCATATGCGTCACTGCTGGGCCTGATCGTGCCTGCTTCTTCTCCTGCCGCGAGGAACTCCGCGGTCATACCGGTCATTTCATCGAGCAGTTCGTTCGCGAGATCCCCACCCGCTGCGAGGCTCGCCACGGCGTAGGCCGCGATGGGCCGATACTCCTCCACTTTTGCGAGCTGCACGAGCATTGCCTCGGGGCCCTGCGGGCCCACGGTCTCCAGCTTCGCGTTGAGCATGATCGCAAGGACGTGGCTGTCGCATTCTGCGCGGAGCCCCGCCTTGGATCCGAAGTGGTGCGCGACGAGGCCCGGGCTCACTCCTGCCACTTCCGCGATCTGCCTGATTCCCACGTCGAACCCGTCACGGCTGAAGCAGTCGATCGCCGCATTCCGAATCCTCGCCTTGGTATGAAGGTCATCGGTTGATCGCATGTTCAATATGCTAACCGATTGTTCAGGAAAAGAGAAGGAGCAAACGTTCCGACTCTCACGTCGGCCGCGCTGCTTCCCCGGGAATGTCAACCCCTGGTGGGAATTTTTACCCGCGGTGCTAACGTCGTCGAACTACCCGGCGGGAATGCCTCTCGCTACGAAAGGAGCGACGAATGCGCATCGGTTCCAGCATCGGGCTGATAATCATCGGCGCGATCCTCGCGTTCGCGGTTTCGGACAGCATCGAGGGGGTCGACCTCACGCTGATCGGTTACATCCTTATGGGTGGAGGAGCGCTGGGGTTAATTATTAGCCTCCTCCTATCCGCGCGCCGCTCGACCACTAGGGTGCAGCAGTCGGGTCCGGGTGGCGTGAGCGAACGGCGAACGGACCGCCGCACCAGCGGACCACCCGAGGAGCTCTAGGGGCGCATTGTTGCTGGTGACCGATGATAACGACACCCCCTAGGAGCGAACCCCTGCGAGGCCTACGTAGTGAACCCGTCGCTTGCGGCGCCGGGCCCACCACCTCATCAGAGATTGGAGCCATTTCCATGGCGGTATGCGACACCTGTGGCAATGAATACGACAAGACGTTCACCCTCACGCGCGGGCAAGAAAGCGGCACCTTCGACAGTTTTGAGTGCGCAGAAACCTTCGCTTGCCGACAAGGTTTTTGCGAAGGCCATGTCTCGCCCCGGCGCATGGACTCATTGTTGCAAACGTTGGGAATCACAGGCTTGTCGAGGTCACAGGTCTCAGTCATGGCTAAAGAGCTCGATGAGTAAGTGGAGGACTTCCGCACCCGTGCGCTCGTCGATGGTCCCTACACGTTTCCCGCTGCCGACGCCCTAGTCATGAAGGTTCGCGAGGGTGGTCGTGCAGTCCCCGTGCACGCCAATATCGCCACAGGGGTCTACAACGACGGGCACCGCGAGATCCTCGAGCTCCAAGCGGCCTCCAGTGAGAACGGGTCCGGATGGCTCACCTACTTCCGCGATCTCGTGGCAAGAGGCCTCACAGGCGTAAAACTGGTGACCTCTGACGCCCACCCCGGGCTGGTGGAGGCGATCGGGGCAGCCCTGCCAGGTACCGCTGGCAGAGGCGCCGAGAGCACTACGCCGCCAACCTCCATGTCGGTGACCTCCAAGACCTCCTGGCCGTGGGTCAAGACGCTGCTACACTCGGCGTTAGGCCAACCCGAAGAAGACAAAGTCCACGCCCAGTTCGACGGTGTCCTGGAGGCGCTGTTGGAGAAGCTCCTCGCCGCTGCCCGAACACCCGGCGGGCGCCCGGGAGGAGATCCTGGCGTTCAACGCCTTCCCCAAGGAGATCTGGCGTCAGATCTGGTCAAACAAGCCAACGAGCAGCTGAACAAATGGATCCGCCGGCACACCCACGTGGTCGGGTCTTCCCCCGACCGACCCTCCCTGATCCGCCTGGTAGGCGCAGTGCTGGTCGAGCAACACGATGAATGGA
>CAMXUZ010000074.1 GCA_947251855.1 uncultured Ruaniaceae bacterium | reverse complement strand
GGCCCCCGCCCCGGCCGCGGCCGAGTTCGGCGCCGACGATCGTGATGACTTCCACCCCGGCCTTGCGCAGGGCGGCGTTGGTCAGGGTGTTGCGGTCGTAGGTGAACACCACCCCGGGCTCGAGCGCGACGGCGTTGTTGCCGGAGTCCCACTGTTGGCGCTCCGAGGCGTAGACATCGCCCGCGGTTTCCACCACCCGGAGTTTGGGCAGCCCCATCGCGCGAGCAACGACGTCGACGAACGGCGTTCCCGCCTCGTCGCGGACCTCGACGCCGGGGCTCTTATCGCTGGGGTGGAGCACGAAGGGTTGGATCCGGTCGACGATGTTCGGGTGCACGGTCACGAGGTCGCGATCGGCGAACGTGAACACCGTGTCCAGGTGCATCGCGGCGCGCAATTTCGGCATCCCGGCGACGACCACCTGGCTCGCCGCGCCCTGCTCGAACAGGTTCTTCGCGACCTGGGTGATCGCCTGGCGGGAGGAGCGTTCGCTCATGCCGATGAGGACGACGCCGCCGCCGATGGGCATGACGTCCCCGCCTTCGAGGGAGGCCTGGCCCCAGTCCTGCTCCGGGTCGCCCCACCAGATCCGGGAGTCCTTGTAGTCGGGGTGGAAGGAGTAGATCGCCTTCATCAGCAGGGTCTCTTCTTTGCGAGCCTCCCAGTACAGCGGGTTGAGGGTGAGACCGCCGTAGAGCCAGCAGGTGGTGTCGCGGGTGTAGAGCGTGTTGGGAAGGGGCGGCATGAGGTAGACGCGCTCGTCGGGGGAGTCCTGGGCGAGGGCGAGATGGTCGGAGTGGTAATCCGCGGGCAGATCGCCCGGGGCGAAGCCGCCGATGAGGTACCGCGCGAGGTCCTTATCGGGTAGGGAGTCGAGGTAGGCGCGGGTGCCCTCGACGAGCCCGAGGCCAACAAGGTTGGGGGTGATCTTGCGGTCGAGGAGCCAGGCCCGGGCGGCGGGGATCGCCATTGTTTCGGCGAGCAGATCGTGCAGTTCCACGACCTCGACCCCGCGGTTGGTGAGCTTGTTGACGAAGTCGAGGTGGTCGCGCTGGGCTGCTTCGACCCACATGACGTCGTCGAAGAGTAACTCGTCGGAATTTCTCGGCGTGAGCCGCTCGTGGGCGAGGCCGGGGCGGCACACGAGCACCTTGCGAAGGCGGCCGACCTCGGAGTGAACACCGTGAGTGATGGTCGTTGCGGGCATGAACTTTCCTTTCTGACGGCGTTTCGGGTGGGTCAGATCGAGATCCGGCCCGTGGTCAGGCCGGCGAGCGCGACCACCGCGAGCACGGCGACGGCGATGAACAGGGCGAGTTCGCCGGCGGAGAAGACGCGGCGCTGTTGCTCCCGGCGGGTCATCACGAACAGGATCGTCACCGGTGCGTAGAACAGGAAGGACAGCACGACGAGTTCGAGCCCCGCCGCGAGCACGAGGAACGCGGTGTACACGGAGGCGAGGATCGCGATGATGAGATCCCCGCGCACGGTCGAGGAGGCAAGCCCCGCGTACGATTCGCCGGTGGCGGGAAGTTTCACCGCGTACAGGGCGGCGAGGAGGAACGGGATGAGGGTCATCACCGCCGTCATGTCGAGGGCGAAGTCGAAGGCGTCCTCGGAGAAGTAGGTGAGGATGAGCACCAGTTGGGATAGGGAGGTGCTCATGAGCAGCGCGCGGGCGGGAACGTCCCGATCGGTGAGGCGGGAGAGGAACCGGGGCATGTCTCGATCCTGGGCGGCGACGAAGAGGACTTCGGCGGCCATGAGGGTCCACGCGAGGTAGGCGCCGAGCACTGAGATGATCAGGCCGATGGATACGAACACGTTGCCCCACGTGCCCACGGCTGCTTGGAGCACCCCGGCCATCGAGGGCTGGCGCAGCTCGGCGATCTCCTCCATCGGCATGATCCCGTAGGAGACGATCGTCACCGAGGCGAAGATCGCGAGCACGGAGAGGAATCCGAGCACGGTGGCCCTACCGACGTCTTCCCGGCGCTGGGCGTGGCGGGAGTACACGCTCGCACCTTCGATCCCCATGAACACGAATACCGTCACGAGCATCGTGCCGCGTACCTGCTGGAACAACGAGCCGGCGTAGTCGGCCCCCTTCCAGTTCGCCGCGAACGCCGCTGGGTCGAGAACGAAGATCGCCAGGAGGATGAAGACGATGATCGGGATGATCTTCGCGACCGTGACGATCCGGTTGATCGCGGTCGCTTCTTTGATTCCGCGGCGCACGAGGAGGAAGAACAGCCACAGCCCGGCGGTGGATAGCACGATCGCGAGCACGGTGTCGCCGGCCCCGAGCGCGGGGAACCATTTGCCGAGGGTGGACATGATGAGCACCCAGTACACGACGTTGCCCACGCACGCGCTCGCCCAGTACCCCGCGGCGGCGAAGAAACCGGTGAACTCACCGAAGCCCGCTTTCGCGTACGCGTACACTCCGGCGTCGAGGTCCGGTTTGCGGATGGCCAGACGTTGGAACACGAACGCGAGCATGAGCATGCCGGCGCCCGCGATCACCCACGCGATGAGCGCTCCGGCAACCCCGGTTTCCTGCGCGAACCGGCGCGGCAGGGAAAACACCCCCGCACCGACCATCGATCCGACGACCATCGCCGTCAGCGTGAGGAGCGTGACCTTCGTCGTCGTCGGCGCGTGAGGAGTTTGATCAGGCTTCGTCATCCATTGACTCTTTCCCGGCGTCTCTTCCGTCCTGCCGTCTCGGCGTTCGGACCAGTGTAGCGAGAACCACGAAAAGTTTAAGGAGAATGCTGGCTATGCCCGGGCACGCAGGACAGTGCCGCAACGTGAGAACGTGCGCCCGAAACCCCCTACCTGCGCCCGAGGCCGCTCATCGCGTCTTCGGGTTCGCTGCCATGCCCTCGGTGCTGAGCAGCACGACGACCGTCTCGCCTCCGAGACCGACGGCCCTGCGGAGGTCCTCCTGAGCGGCCACGGCCCTGAGCGCGGCGAGGGTTGCGGCCCCGCAGGGGCCCGAGTCGACGCCGAGCGAGGCGAGCTCGGAGACTGCTGAGAGCGCCTGGTCGTCGCTGACCGTGACCGAGACATCGACGCCACCCCGGAGGGTGGGCCACGCGATCTCGGAGACGGTGCCACAGGTGAGCCCGGTCATCACCGTGTCTCCCGTCGGGACCGGCACCACCCTCCCCATGTGCAGGGCCGTAGTCACGGAAGCAGCACTGTCCGGTTCGGCGATCAGCAGCGCCGGAGCATGCCGAGGTGTGGAACGGTAGTGGTGGACGACCGACTGCGCGAACGATCCGACGCCGGCAGGTACGACGACGAGACCGGCACCTTCGACGCGGGAGACGGAGAGCTGCGCGTCAACCTCGGCGAGCATCGTCGAATAGCCGTCGACTATCCACTGCGGCACGTCCTCATAGCCCGACCACGAGGTGTCCTGGATGAGAACGGCCCGCTCACCGGAATGCGCGGCCGCCTGCGCCACCACGTCGTCATAGGGAAGGTCGAGCTCCACGAGCTCCGCACCTTCCGATACGATCGCGGACGTCGCGGCGTCCGAGACCCCTGCCGGGACGTAAATGGTTGAGGGGAGGCCCAGGAGCGCGGCGAC
>CAMXUZ010000073.1 GCA_947251855.1 uncultured Ruaniaceae bacterium | reverse complement strand
GACGCCGCCGCGCTGCAGGAGTTCCTCAAGGCGCAGGTCGCGCGGGCGAAAGAGGAGGGCATCCTCTTCTCCGTCCACCTCAAGGCGACGATGATGAAGGTCTCCGATCCGATCATCTTCGGCCACACGGTCAAGGCGTTCTTCGCGGACGTGTTCGCCAAGTACGGCGAGGAACTCGCCGCGGCTGGGCTGTCGGCCAACGATGGGCTCGGCGGGATCTTCGCGGGTCTGGAGAACCTCGAGAACGGCGCCGAGATCCGCGCTGCCTTCGATGCCGCGCTCGCCCAGGGCCCGGAGATGGCGATGGTCGATTCCGACCGCGGGATCACCAACCTGCACGTACCCTCCGACGTCATCATCGACGCCTCGATGCCCGCGATGATCCGCACCTCGGGCAAGATGTGGGGCCCGGACGGCGGGCAGCACGACGCCCTCGCCGTCATTCCCGATTCCTCCTACGCGGGCGTATACCAGGCCGTGATCGATGACTGCCGTGAGAACGGTGCCTACGATCCCGCGACGATGGGGTCGGTTCCGAACGTCGGGCTCATGGCTCAGAAGGCCGAGGAGTACGGTTCGCACGATAAGACCTTCGAGATCCCCGCCGATGGCGTGGTCAAGGTCGTCAATTCTGCTGGCGAGGTGCTCATGGAGCACACCGTGTCTGCCGGGGATATCTGGCGGGCGTGCCAGACCAAGGACATCCCCGTGCGGGACTGGGTGAAACTCGCCGTCAACCGCGCCCGCGCGACCGGCGACCCGATCGTGTTCTGGCTCGATGAGAACCGCGCCCACGACGCGAACCTCACCGCCAAGGTGAACGCCTACTTGCCCGAGCACGACACCGAGGGTCTGGACATCCGTATCCTCGCCCCGCTCGAGGCGACCAAGCTGTCGGTCGAACGGATCCGCCAGGGCCTCAACACGATCTCGGTCACCGGGAACGTGCTGCGTGACTACCTCACCGACCTGTTCCCCATCCTGGAACTGGGCACGAGCGCGAAGATGCTTTCCGTCGTCCCACTCATCAACGGTGGGGGGCTGTTCGAGACCGGCGCGGGCGGCTCCGCGCCGAAGCACGTCCAGCAACTCACGGCGGAGGACTACTTGCGGTGGGACTCCCTCGGGGAGTTCCTCGCCCTCGCGGTCTCGTTCGAGCACCTCGCGCAAACCGCGAACAACCCGAGTGCGCAGGTCCTTGCCGACACTCTTGACCGGGCAACGGGCCGGTTCCTCAACGAGAACCGCTCCCCGGGGCGCCGGCTCGGCACGATCGACAACCGCGGGAGCCACTTCTACCTCGCGCAGTACTGGGCGCAGGAACTCAGCACCCAGACTGAGGATGCCGGTCTCGCCGCGGTATTCGCCCCCCTCGCGAAGACCCTCGTGGAGCAGGAAGAAACGATTGTTTCCGAGCTCAACTCCGTGCAGGGATCGCCCGCGGACATCGGCGGATATTACCTGCCGAACCCGGAACTCGCCGCCGCAGTAATGCGCCCGTCCGCGACGTTCAACGACGCGATCGCCTCGCTCGGTAACTAAGTAGGTTCGGCCGGCTCACGTGGCCCACTGGGATGTTTTCCCGGTGGGCCACATTCGTCTCACGCGGAACGGGCATTGCCCCTATCAATGTCAGGGGTGGTTCTAGTGTGGGTTATGGTGTCCCGCGTCAAGTAGTTGGCAGGTCTTCTTTGATCTCGAAGTTGGGGATGGTGGGGTCGGCCAGTCCCAGGTGGACCGGGTCGGCAGTCCCAGGTGGACCTCCGCTGGCCGGTTCCACGAGATGGCCTCGTGGGGGCGGTCTCTTGATTCGCCGGCTTAGATGTTGTCGGCAGTGAGCGTGAGGAGAATGATTCCCGCACCGAGCACGGCGAGGAGTGCTGCATCGAACTGTTTCGATCGGGCGGCGATTGCTGAACCGGTTTTATCCGACATCCTCGCGACCGCTAGCCCGAGGAGCGCCACTCCTGCGCTCACCCCGGCGACTCGGCCGGAGAAGACGATCGCCAGAACTGCGATCGCGATGATTCCGAACATGACATACGCGTAGGCGGGCCGGAACTCGTTAGATGTCACGTGTGGAACCATACCGCGGTACCGTGAGTATGTGCCTACAGCTGTGATCATTGGGGCCGGCCTCGCTGGCTTACGCACTGCCTCCGAACTCCGCGCCCACGACTACCCGGGCCGCATCATCCTCTTAGGCGGTGAGCAGCATCCCCCATATGACCGACCTCCCTTGTCTTCCGCCCTCCTTTCTCGCACCGAGCCGGTCTGGCTAGCCGATGATCTCAGTATCGATTGGCCCGAGGTTGCTGACGAGGTGCATCTGGGCGTTCACGCCTCTAGCCTCACGCTCGGGGAAGTAAGCGCGGTGCATACGGATTCCGGTGAGGTCTTCACCGGAGAGGACATCGTGATCGCCACCGGATCATCCGCGATCAATCCCTGGCCGGGCACGCTCACCCTCACCACCCTCGACGATGCAGAGCAGATCCGAAAGGCGCTTATGGGTGGGCCCAAGCGGGTCGTAATTATCGGAGCGGGATGGGTCGGAGTCGAGCTCGCGCATGGTCTGGCGGCCGCCGACCACGAGATCACCCTTATTGAAGCAGCCGAACACCCCCTGGCCGAACACCTGCAGTGCGCTGCCAGCCACGTCCGGGGCTGGCTCGATCACGTTGACCTACGCACCGGCACTCACGTCACTTCGGTTGAGTTGGCAGGTGAGGAGGCCGCCGATGGCGCCCCCGCCGCCACCGTGCACACCACGGGCGGGTT
>CAMXUZ010000072.1 GCA_947251855.1 uncultured Ruaniaceae bacterium | reverse complement strand
CGACGATCGCCTCGCCCACCCGGGCGTCGTCGTCGAGACGGTCGGCTTGGTCGAGCATTCCCACCCGCAGGCCGCTGCGCCAGGTGACCCGGCCCCCGTCCGGTTCCATCCGCCCGAGCAGCATCCGCATGAGGGAGGATTTTCCGTCCCCGTTGCGCCCGACGATACCGATCCGATCGCCGGCGTTGATGCCGATCGTCACCGAATCGAAGACGATGCGGGTGGGGTATTCCAGGTGAATGGCTTCGGCCCCCAGCAGGTGCGCCACCGCTTAGTCCTGCCCGCTCTGCTCGTCCAGGTCGCCCTGCCCGCCCTCATCGCGGAACGTCACCGTGATCTCCACGCGGCGATTGCGGGAGCGAGCCTCCTTGATCTCCTCCTCGCTCCCCTCCTCGGGCGCCGCCAACTCTCGCTTGCCGTACCCCTTCGCGGTGATGTCGACGTCGTCCAGCCGGTCGCGCAGGAAATCCGCGACGGTTCCTGCGCGGGCCTCAGAGAGCTCGTCGTTGTGCGCGTGGGATCTCACCGTGTCAGTATGCCCGCCCACGTCGATCTTCGCGATCTCCATCTCGCGCAGCTCCTCGGCGATCTCGCCGAGTTTGTCCTCCGCCTCCGACGTGAGCGTAGCCTCGTCGATATCGAAGAACACGTCCCCCTTGAGGGTGAAGCGTTCGGCCTCCGAGGAGGCCTCGCGGCGGGTCTCCCCGCGCAGGTCCTCCGTGCGCTTGATGAGGCCCCAGGTCTGGGGAGCAATCGAATGCACCGGCGCGGAGAATCCCTGAACGGGCGCGATGTCCGGAGTCGTACTCGCGGGCGGCACGATCCGCAACGCTTCCTCATCAGTGTCTGCGTGAGCGGGAAGGCCAGTGGCGATCCCGGCGATGAGACCGGCGGTGACGAGCACGCGGAGGGCGGTGTGTCTTTTCATCGGGAGAGCGGGACGTCGTCAAACGTACCGAAGTGTGGGATCTGCACCGTGACGGATTCCACGTCCTCCGGCGGCGCTGCGAACCTCGTGTTGAGCAGTAGGGACTTATCCTCGTCCACGAAGCTGCCACTGAGGTTGCTGCTGCACAGACAGTTGCCGCCGTTGTCGTACGCCGCTCGGTACACCATCCCATTCGCGTCATCGGTGACGACCACGCCATCGGTCGTGCCGCCGTCGATCTTCGCGAGGTCATCATCCTCGTCCCCATCCGCCTCGCTATCGCTGCCCGCCGGTTCCTCACCGTCGGCGTCCGAAAGCGAGACACTGAATTCGCCGCTGTCGAGCGAACTGGCGATCTGCCACGTGCTGTCACCGGTGTTCGTGACGGTGAACAGCACAGTCATGAGCTCTCCGGAGACCCGGACCTGGTTGAGGTCGAGCGTGATGTCGTGTTTGCCGAACGAGGCGTCCCGGCTGGCGATGACGTCAAGGGTGTCATCGAAAGGGACCTCGTCCGCATCCGGTCCCGCCGCCTCCTCCATCTTCTCTTCAGCCTCATCAGCCTTGGGGTCGGGTTCGGGAGCAGCGGTGTCCGATTCCACCTCCTCATCGGCGCTGGGCTGATCGTTACCGGGCTGATCGTTACTGGGCTGATCGCTCGACACTGAGGAGCACCCCGCGATCACGAGCGCGAGCGCGCTCGTGAGCATGGCAAGCCTGGCGGCTCTCTTACGCATATGGCGACGTCCTACTTTCATCGTGGGAGTTATCGGGGAAAGTTCGCCAACCACCCTACCGTGGGGCCGCCGGCTCGCAACCGGGATCGGTTCGCGCGTGGGCGGCGTTCTCACGCGAGCGGAGCGCAGGCCGCGACCTTCGCGAACTCCTCGATCGTGAGAGTCTCCCCGCGACGGGCGGGGTCGACCCCCGCGGCCGTGAGGACCGTTTCTGCGCCTGCGGGTGAGCCCGCCCAGCGGGCGAGGGCGGAGCGTAGGGTTTTTCGGCGCTGGGAGAACGCGGCGTCGATGACGGCGAACACCTGCTCGCGGCTCGCGTTCGTGAGCGGTTGTTCCCGGCGCACGAGGCGCACGAGCGCGGAATCTACCCGCGGGACCGGCCAGAAGATGCCGCGGCCGATCGTCCCCGCGCGGGCGGCGCTGGCGTACCAGGCCACCTTCGCGGACGGAACGCCGTACACCCGCGACCCCGGGCCCGCGACGATCCGGTCGGCGACCTCCGCCTGGACCATGACGAGGGCGGTCTCGATCGAGGGGAACTCGGCGAGGCAGTGCAAGATCACCGGCACTGCCACGTTGTAGGGAAGGTTGGCGACGAGCCGGATGGGCGCCGATTCCGCCCCCGCTTGCGTGAGGTCACCGGGGGTGATCTCCATCGCGTCCGAGTTGACGACGGTGAGACGCCCTGAATGCTCCGGGGCGAATTCCGCTGCCGTTCCCGGCAGCGCGGCGGCGAGTTTCGGATCGATCTCGACGGCGACGACCTCCGCGCCCGCCTCGAGGAGCCCGAGCGTGAGCGACCCGAGCCCCGGCCCGACCTCCATCACCGTCTCACCCGGTTCCACCCCGCCGGCCCGCGCGATTTTGCGCACGGTACCCGGATCGACGATGAAGTTCTGCCCGAGCACTTTCGTGGGCCGGATATCGAACCGGTGCGCGAGGTTGCGGACGTCGGAGGCGCTGAGGAGGCGTGTGGTCACGAACAGAACTCTGTCACACTTCCCGCAGCACTCCGCGATCCACGCCCCGCACGCAGGTGCGGCCCGCCAGGCCGAGGGTGATATCCAGCTCGGCGAGGATGTTGCGGATCACCTCCGCGACGCCCTCCTCGCCCGCGATCCCCAGCCCATAGGCGTAGGGCCGGCCGATGGCGACGACGTCCGCGCCGAGCGCGAGCGCGATGAGCGCTTCCGTTCCCGTCCTCACTCCGGAGTCGAACACGATGGGCGCCCGGCCGCCGACCCTCTCGACGATTTCGGGCAGCACGTCGAGGGTGGGCACGGAGGTGTCGATCTGCCGCCCGCCGTGGTTCGATACCCACACCCCGTCCACGCCCTCGTCGATCGAG
>CAMXUZ010000071.1 GCA_947251855.1 uncultured Ruaniaceae bacterium | reverse complement strand
GGCGTGCAACCGGGGTCGGTGGCGATCGCCTGGCTGCGCGGTCAGGAGAACACGACCGCCCCGCTCGCCTCGGTGCGCAGCGCGGAACAACTCCCCACCCTCATCGATTCGTTCGGTCTCGAACTCTCCGCCTCCGAGCTCGCCGATCTTACTCGGGCGTCCGCGCACGCGGTAGGGCAGTAGTCGCGCTCAGGCGGGCGAGCCCGCGTTCCAGGGGCCCCTTACCCAAGGTGAGCTTCCACGCCGTCGCGAATACCAGGGATCCCACGATGAGCCACACGAGCGGGCCCTGGGAGGTGGGGTGCCAAACGGCATCGGGACCGAGGATCGCGATGTAGAACAGGTGCGCGACGGACAGGGTGGGGGACATCGAACCGGCGGCCGTTGCCGGGTACCAGAACAACTGCTGCAACAATCTCCGAGTGAGCAGGAGCGAAAGCGCGACGACGACGAGGGAGGCGCCGATGTTGCCGAGGATCTCGAACCCGGAGTCGGTGTGCGGTTCCACCGAGACGAGCGACATCGGGTAGGTGAGTTCCGTGCCGCGCCCGCCCATCGCCTCCTCGAGCCGAGCGCCCCCGCCGTAGCCGGCGACGCACAGCGCCGCGCCGCAAAGGAGCAGCAGCGCCTGAACGTGGTAGCGATACAGCCGCAGCCGCACGAGGCCGAGGCCGGTGAGTGAATACGCGAGCCAACTCAGCGCGGGGTAGTACCCGGAGGCGAGTTCGAACACGCCGGGGATCCACATCCCCGGTTCCGGTGCGCCGTTGACCAGGAGCCGGACACCTTGAACGATCGGGGGCGCCACGAGCACGACCGCGGCGGCGCAGCCGAACAGGGCGGCGGGGCGCAGATTCAGGAACGGTACGGTGAGGGCGAACATCACCGCGTAGGAGGAGAGGATGACCACGACCGGGGTCTGCAGAAACATCAGCAGCACACCGGTGACTCCGAGCCACAACGCACGACGAAGGATCCGCGGGTACTCCTGGCGCACTCTCTCACGATCGGGATAGGCACGGGCGGTCATGAACCCGAGCCCACAGCCGGCAAGGAGCGCGAAGAGGGCGGAGGAACGACCATCGGCGAGCCACCACCACCCCTCCCCGTCCTCCTTCGCCAAGTGGGCGACGAACATCCCGCCGATGGCGATAGCGCGAGCGAGGTCGATTCCGGCAAGACGGGGCATACCAAGAATCGTAGAGGGAACCCGAACCCGTCGAGGACTCCCGCCCGGGCGCCGGACGTACTAGCGTAGGTATATGAGCGAGCAATACCTGCACGGACACCATCCGAGCGTGCTCGCCTCGCATACCTGGCGGACCGCCGCGAACTCCGCGGCCTACCTGTTGGAATACCTCGAGGCGGAGATGGACGTGCTCGACGTGGGCTGCGGGGTGGGCACGATCACCGTCGACCTCGCCACCTACGTGCCGCAAGGACGGGTGCTGGGAATCGACCGCGCACTGCCCCCGCTCGAGCGGGCCGCGGACCTCGCGGTGGCCCAGAACGTGGAGAACGTCGAATTCGAGCAGGCGAACGCCTACGCCTTGCCGTTCGCCGATGGGAGTTTCGACGTCGTCCACGCCCACCAACTCCTGCAACACCTGCGCGATCCCCTCGCAGTGATCCGGGAGATGAAGCGGGTGCTGCGCCGGGGCGGGCTCCTCGCCCTGCGGGAGGCGGACTATGGCGGGATGACGTGGTTCCCCGAATCCGGACTCACCGGCTGGCGGGACCTGTACCAGCAGCTCTCCGACCGGCACGGACGGCACGCGCAGGCCGGACGTCGCGTCCTCGCCTGGGTGCGCGCGGCCGGCTTCACCGCCGTGCAACCCTCCGCCTCGACCTGGTGCTTCGCCGAACCCGACGAACGGGAGTACTGGTCCCACATGTGGGCGGAGCGGATGACCCACTCCCGCCTCGCCGAACTCGCGTTGGAGACGGGCCTGGCCGATCAGGCAGAACTGGACCGGATCGTTGCCGCCTGGCATGAATGGGGCGAGGACGAATCCGGGTGGTTCACGGTCGTGCACGGAGAAGTGCTCGCGCGGGGAAACTGATGGACGCCCACATTGCTACCGGCGTTGCGCTCTTCGCTGCGGCGTTGTTCCTCGCGGCGATCGTCGTGGACTATCCGTTAGTAACGAGATCCGACCTCCCGTGGTGGCGGGACCGGGTCCCGCCCGCGCGTCTGCTCCGGGGCAGACCGCCTCGTCGGCGAGCCGCGGTCGGGCTCCTCATCCTCAGCGCAGTTCTCTCGGTCACCGCGTTCGTCGTCGACACCAGATCCGGGGGCCGGACATGGATCTTCGGGCTCACGATGCTGCTCGCCGTGGAGAACCTGGTCCTGCTGGATATCTCCCAGCACCGCCGCGAGGAGGAACATACAATGATGAGTGGAAGAACGAGGACCGACGAAGGGGAATAGAAGTGATCTTCATTGTTGCCAAATTCAAAGTGAAGCCCGAACACGCCGACGACTGGCCTGAACTCACCCGGGAGTTCACCGAGGCCACCCGCGCCGAGCCGGGGTGCCTATGGTTCGACTGGTCCCGCAGCGTGGAAGACCCGAACGAATACGTGCTCGTCGAGGCGTTCCAGGACGACGCCGGTGAGGCCCACGTGACCTCCGAGCACTTCCGCAAGGCCCAACAGGACCTGCCGCCCCTGCTGCAGGAGACCCCGAAGGTGCGCAACGTCGTCATGGACGGCGAGGAATGGCACGAACTCGGGGAGATGGCCGTGAAGTAATGTTCGGTACCGTAGGGGAATGCGCATAGCCCGATTCACCACCGGTTCCGACCCCCGCTACGCCGTCATCGAGGACGA
>CAMXUZ010000070.1 GCA_947251855.1 uncultured Ruaniaceae bacterium | reverse complement strand
ACCTCGGGGTCGTCGTAGTTCGCGGCGGCCTTGACGATCGCTTCGGCCCGCTGGGTCGGGTTGCCGGATTTGAAGATGCCCGAGCCGACGAACACGCCTTCGGCGCCGAGTTGGCGCATGAGGGCGGCGTCCGCCGGGGTCGCGATCCCGCCGGCGCTCAAGAGCGGGACGGGAAGCTTGCCCGCGCGAGCCACCTCTTGCACGAGTTCGAGCGGGGCCTGCAGTTCTTTCGCCTCCACGTAGAGTTCGTCCGCCGGCAACGCGCCGAGCCGAGCGATTTCCCGGCGGATCTGGCGCATGTGGGTGACGGCGTTGGAGACATCGCCCGTTCCTGCCTCGCCCTTGGAGCGGATCATCCCGGCGCCTTCGGCGATGCGGCGCAATGCTTCGCCGAGGTTCGTCGCGCCACAGACGAAGGGGGTACGGAACGCCCATTTGTCGATGTGATTGGCGTAGTCGGCAGGGCTGAGCACCTCGGATTCGTCGATGAAGTCGACCTTGAGGGCCTCGAGCACCTGGGCTTCGACGAAGTGGCCGATGCGCACTTTTGCCATCACGGGGATCGAGACGGCTCCGACGATGGAGGAGATCATGTCGGGATCGCTCGCGCGGGAGATCCCGCCCTGAGCGCGGATATCCGCCGGGACCCGCTCTAAGGCCATGACGGCGATCGCGCCCGCGTCCTCGGCGATCTTCGCCTGTTCGGCGGTGACGACGTCCATGATCACCCCGCCGGTGAGGTGATCCGCGACGCCGCGCTTTACGTGTGATGATTCAGACATGAAGGCCTTCCCGTCGTGAGCTCGAGATAAGGAGCTCGTTCCCGAGTGTAGGCGCCCCGCAGGCAAGTTTCACATCCCGGCCCCGGACGTCTCAGCTTTCGGCGGCAGGTCTCCCACCGGTTAATCGCGCGTGCGCGGAAAACGAAGCACGAATCTTTCGCATAGCACCGGCATCTCGGGAGCGAAACCGCGGGCGGAGTGTTGCTGCCAAAACCGCTCGTGGATTTCACGCCACTCCCCTAGGCTGCGCGTCCCTTCCCCTTCGGCGTATGCGTGCGCTTCCGTGACTTCATTGAAAGGACAGGTCTTCACGTCGGTCGTTTCGATCACTGCTCCGGGCATGCCCTCTCCATCGAGGATCACGCTCACGTCGCCAATCTGCGGTGCGGTAGCGGGCTCGGGGTAGTCCCAGCCCGAGGACGATGTCGCCGTCTTGACACCTTCGAGTACCAGGGCGAGCAGCTCTTCGGCGTGCGCGGGAGTGACACCAAACGCCCACGCATCGTCCGGCTGCTCGGGAAGCCCAGGATCCTGGGCGCGAGCTCGGCGCCAGAATACCGCGACGGGTGTGCCATCACCGGGCAGACCGGCGCCGCTGCCAGGTGTTGACCTCTCACTCATCGTGGGCCCCTCGGTAGTTTCCGCCGGGCGCTGGGACTACCGGACGACGTAGACGGTGCAGTCGGCGTGCTGGATGACGTCGCGGCTCACCGACCCGAGCAGGAGGCTCGCGAAGTCGCCGCGCCCGCGCGCCCCGACGACGATGAGGCTCGCCTCGTCCGCCGCATCCACGATCGCCCGCTCGGGCCGGCCGGAGATGACGACGAGGTCGATGGGAACCTCGGGGTACCGTTCCGCAACCCGGTCGGCCGCCGCGTGGGCGATGCCCGCGGCCTCTCGTTGCCGCTGCTCACCGGAGGTGCCCTCGAGGTCAGGGTCGAAGACCTGCCGCGTCCACACGTTCTGCTCCGAACCGCCCTTCACCTCGTCGGGGTAGTGCGCGATCAACCACGGCGCGTTTGAGGGCGCGTCGTAGGCGACAACGATCTTGAGGTTGGCGCCGGTCTGGGAGGCGAGGCGGCCGGCCTCCTCCACCGCAGCGGAACTTGCGGGAGAGCCGTCGGATCCGACGACGATCGGGTACTCCGATGAGGGCAGGGGGCGGATCGTGTCCCGGGTGATCGCCACGGGACACTCCGCGTGGATCGCTACGGAGAACGCGGCCGAACCCAGCAGCGCGCCACGCAGGCGCCCCCGACCGCGGTTACCCATGACGACGAGTTCGGCTTCTTTGGAGAGCCCGACGAGCGTGGCGACGGCGCCGGCCCCGGGACTTTCCGCGCTCACCGTGATATCGGCGTGCTTCTTCGCGAGGGCGGCGCCCTCCTCCGAGAGCCGTCGGGCGGTGTTCACCTGTTGGGAGCCCGGATCGATTCCGGCAGCGCTGGCAACAAGAAGGGGCCGACCGCGGCGTTGCGCGACCGCTGCCGCCCAATGGATCGCTGCCTTGCTCTCCCCAGAGCCGTCGTAGCCTACGACGATCTGCTTTCCGTCATCACTCATCGCGGTTTCCTTTCGCTCGCGCCACCTAACCGTCCACACTCCATCGTGCCGAGTGGCCCGCTAGCCCACAACCTATCAAATATCCGGCTAGCGAACAGCAGGTTTCGACATGCGAAACAGCGCCGTGAGGGCGGCCCGGTCCGGGGCGCGCGTCCATTATTCGCTCGTGGTGATGGAGTCGCCCGTTTCGCCCCGGCGCCGGCGGCGAGCAAGGCGCCGCTTCTGCGGCGCGACGGTGTAGCGGGGATCGTTGGCCGAGACCATTCCCGCCCGGAACACCCCGAGCCGGTTGAGCGCGGAGGAGGCGACGAGCGCGGCGCCGGACGCGATGGCGATCGCACGCGACCAACGCCTCCGTCTGCCCCCACTCGCGGCCCACCCCGCGAGGAGCGTTCCTGCCCCGCCCGCAACCGCGAGCCCCTTCGAGATCGCGAGCATCCGGCCCGCTTGCCCTTCCCGGAGGGGCTCTGCCTCGGTCTCATCCATCGAACGCAGCATCACCTCGGCGGCGAGGAGCTCCACGCCGGTGCCCGCGAGGGCGAGCCTGCGGGCAGGTCCAGCGGCGTCGACTCCGGTGGTGATCATCGCGAGCCCCCCGGCGGCGAGGCTAGCGGAGCCGGCGAATACGAACGGCAGGTGCTCGCGCGCCCCCGACCAGGTAGGAGTTGCCGTGTTCGTCAGCAGCACGGCGGTGTAGGCGGCGAGGCCCGGGGCGAGGAACCCGGCGAGCATCCCACCCGCCCGTTCCGCGAATTCGACGGCGCCCCGAAGGCTACCCAACGGGACCCGGTGCCCGGTGAGCCGGTCCACTTCCCCCGCCGCGGCCACGCCCGCGCCGGTGGAGAAGGTCACGAGGATCCACGAGCCCACACTCATCGGGGAGGTGAGCTTGACGGTTCGGAGCATGTGCAGGAACCGCTCGGGGCGCCCGAGGTCGCGGATGAGCGCGACGGTTCCCAGTCCCGCGCTGGCGAGCGCGGCGAAGCG
>CAMXUZ010000069.1 GCA_947251855.1 uncultured Ruaniaceae bacterium | reverse complement strand
GGTCGGTATGCCTCCCTCGACGGATAAGTCGATCACCACCCAAGCCGATCTGCTCAAGGAGCTCGACCAGATCCGCGACCGGGGCTTCGCGATCGACGATGGTGAACAGGAACTCGGGGTCCGGTGCTTCGCCGTTCCCGTACCGGATGCGCCCACGCCCACGGCCCTGTCGATCTCCGGCCCGGACGTGCGTGTCACATACGAGTTCGGCAAAGACGCGGTACCCGTGCTCACCCAGGTGGCCCGGGAGATTTCCGACGCTCTTCTCGACGACTAACGACCGCGCGGGCCGGGGTGGGAAACACCACCCCGGCCCGGCTCTGTTAGCCCTTCGCGTCGTTGATGATCCGCTCGACATCGTCCTTCGATTGGATCTCGCCGGCATCCTGGGCTTCGACGACCGCGAGGACTTGCTCCTTCGTCACGACCGGGACCACGTCACCGTCAGCGGTGTGCAGCTTGCCGTCCTTGACGTAGTCGCCATCGCGCAGGTGCTTGATCTGCTTGTAGGTGATCACGCGGCCGGTACCGGCGGCGAACACCGATGGGCTCGCGGGGGTCCCCTTCGTGAAGTGGTTGAACAGGAGGTTGAGCAGCATCGCGACGATCGCCGCGGAGGAGATCCCTGAGCCGAAGATGATCTGGACGGCGGTGGGGAACCCGCTGTAGAACTCTGGTTCCACCTCGGGCAGGATACCGAACGCGATCCCTGCGGCAACGATGATGAGATTCATGTTGCCGTCGTATTTAACGGTGCTCAGGGTGCGGATCCCCGCAGCGGCGACCGAGCCGAACAGCACGATACCCGCGCCGCCGAGGACGGGCGGCGGGATGACGGCGACGACTCCCCCCACGACGGGGAGCAGCCCGAGCAACACGAGGATGACGCCCCCGGCGGTGACGACGAACCGGGAGCGGACACCGGTGA
The DNA here is from genome assembly GCA_947251855.1 of uncultured Ruaniaceae bacterium. The sequence continues at coordinate 1,900 of CAMXUZ010000069.1, read as the reverse complement.
TCGCAACGAGCCCGACGTTCTGGGCGAACGCGGACTGGGTGAAGGAGTTGAATACCGGGGCCACGGCGGAAGAGATCATGTCCGCCCGGAGGCCGTCGGCGATCCGCCGCGGGGTCACGTCGGTGTCGACGATCTCGGCGATGGCGATGATGTCAGCGGTCGTTTCGGTCATGATGACCAGGACGACGACGAGCATCGAGACTATCGCGCCCACTTGGAACGTCGGGGTGCCGAATGCGAACGGGGTGGGCAAGGCGACGATGCCGCCCTCGGCCACTCCGGAGAAGTCCACCTTGCCCATGATGGCTGCGATGACCGTGCCGATGACGATGGCGAGCAGGATCGACAGCCGCGAGATCGCCGCGACTCCCACCTTCGAAAGGGCGAGGACGATGACGAGTGTGACCGCGGCGAGCACGATGTTCTCCACGCTGCCGTAGCCCTCCGAGCCCGCCCCTCCCATCGCCCAGCCCGCGGCGACGGGCATGAGCGAGAGGCCGATCGTGGTGATCACTACCCCGGTGACGACGGGCGGGAAGAATTTGACGATCTTCGCGAAGAACGGGGCGATGATCAGCCCGATCACGGAGGCGGCGATCACCGCTCCGAACACGGCTTGAAGTTTCGCCTCTGAGCTCGCGCCCTCGAGGTCGCCGGTGTTCATGATCGCGAGCATGGTCGCGACACCAGCGAAGGACACCCCTTGCACCAGGGGAAGTTGGGAACCGAAGAACGGCACGCCCAGCGATTGCAGGACGGTCGCGAGGCCACCGATGAAGAGCCCCGAGGCGACGAGGAGTCCGATGGCGGTGGGATCGAGGCCTGCTGCCTGCCCGATGATGAGCGGAACCGCGATGATCCCGCCGTACATCGTGAGTACGTGCTGCAAACCGTAGGTAATACTCGCCCCGATTCCGAGGCGTTCATCTTCTGGCCGAGTGGCCGGGGTTATGGCGGTCATGATCTCTCCGTTGAGACGAGCGCGGTGCGCAGGTTTCGCGCACCGCGCCTTTGGATTACTACTTTTGGCGTTTATGTGAAGGAGGGAACGGTGTTCCAGGCGGCGGGGTTCGGCGTGGTGCCCTTGCGCACGACCTCGCTGGTGATGTCACCGTAGGGACGGTCGGCGGCGTAGAACACGACGTTCGGGTTGTCCTGACCGAAGCGCGAGAGGTCCTCCACGAAGTGGTGGTTGTTCGGGCACTGCATCCGGATCGTGTTGATCTCGGGCACCTCATCGATGATGCGCGAGGAGATCGCCCACATCGTCTGCTGCAGGGCCTTGGAGAACTGCTCTGCGAACACCTCGAGGGTGACCTGGCGGACCTTGGCGAACACCGCATCGAAATCAACCTCGGTGGTGTTGTACTCCCACCAGGCCGAGACGTCGGTGGACATGATGCGGTCGGTCGTCTCGGGCAGGGTGGTGTGCTTGCACTTGGGGTACCCAACGAACGCGGAACCCGATGACTTGAGAACGGTGAGCTCCTTGAGCCCGGAGACGATCGTGAAGTCGTCCTCGACGGCCTGCACCACGGTGTAGCGCTCCTCTTTGCCCTTGCGCACGAAGGAGAAGTCGTGGGGGCCGTCGCCGGTGTCGATGCGCTCCCATTCCACCGCCATGACCTCCCAGCGCCCGCCCTTGACGATGTCGGAGTAGTTCTCGCGCATGTAGCGACCGAACTTCAGGCCGAATTCCTCGGGGGCGCCCATGCCGTCCCGGGCGAGGGAGAAGGTGAGGTTCTTCTGGGTGTCGGTAGCAATGCAGGTGGCGTTATCACCATGGGTGTAGATCCGGTCGAGATCCCCGCGGATCGCGGAGCTAACCGTGTAGTCGCGAAGGTGATGGACCGACCCCTCGCGTTCTACCGTGACGACGTGGACCTCCCCTTTTCCGTGG
>CAMXUZ010000068.1 GCA_947251855.1 uncultured Ruaniaceae bacterium | reverse complement strand
GGGACTCCATCCACGCGTCATCGTGGCGGGGGGTTTTGAACCGCGCGCGGATCGCTACCCCCATCGGGCGGTTCTCGTCCTTCTCGATCCCGAGCGAGGTCGCGAGCCGGGCGGAGACGCCGTCGGCGGCCATGACCACCGGCGCGTAGAACTCGGTCTCTTCCGCATCCCGGATCCGGCGCCCGTTGGCGTCCATCGGCTGCGCCCGCACCCCGATCACTCGCTCGGAGCGTTCGTGCAGGATCGGGCCGGTGACCATCATGCCTTCGCGCAGTTCCGCGCCGGATTCCCGGGCCTTGAACGCGTGCTCCTGATCGAGTTTGTTCCGCGCGGAGGCGGCGCCGTAGCTCGGGTAGCGCTCGATCTCGGGCCACGGGAAATAGTACTGGCGCCCGCCGCCGTACACGCGCAGGCCCTTGTTGCGGTGCCAGCCGTCCTCCTCGCGGACCTGGATCCCCATCCGGACGATCTCGGACACCGCGCGCGGGGTCAGCCCGTCCCCGCAGACCTTGTCCCGGGGGAAGGTCGCCCGCTCGAGCAGCAGGACCTCCAAGCCGTAGTTCGCGAGGTAGTGCGCGGCCGCAGCGCCACTGGGACCCGCGCCCACGACGATGACGTCCGCGTCGCGCTTACGCGAACCAGCCACACTGACCACCATTTCCGCTACGTAACCCTTGCGTAATTAAGCCGATTTTCGTGGAGATTCTGCGGATTTTCCGCATGGATTTTCTCCCAACATGCACCTTATCGCCGTTCGCGGGCTCTCGCTTACCTCATCGCACCGCTGAACTGAGATCCGCGCCACCTCGCCCGCGTGATCATGCGGTTTCCGGGCCGTTTCCCGGGCCCCCTGCGACCGCAACTTTTTCCCCGGGTGTGCTGATTCACAGTTCACCTCATCGGTTTGAAGCCTCTGTGAAGGGCAGCGATCCCGCCGGAGAGGTTCCGGTAGGCGACGCTGCGCCAGCCGACGTCCTGCATGAGGGCCGCGAGCGATTCCTGGTCCGGCCACTGGGCGATGGATTCCGCGAGGTAGTCGTAGGCGGGGGCGTTGGAGGAGACGAAGGAGGCGAGGGGCGAAAGCACGTGGTCCCGGTAGAACCCGTACAGCGCCGCCCACCCCCGGTGCGGGGGGTGGGAGAATTCGCACACGACGACCCGCCCGCCGGGTTTGGCCACCCGGAACATCTCCGCGAGCCCGCGGGCGGTGTTGACGACGTTGCGAAGCCCGAACGAGATCGTCACCGCGTCGAAGGTGTCATCGGCGAAGGGCAGCGCCGTCGCGTCCCCGACGACGAACGGCAGGTCGGGCCGCCGCTGCTTGCCCACGGCGACCATCCCTTCGGAGAAGTCACACGGCACGACGTCGATCCCCGCCTCGGCGTAGGGCACCGAGGACGTCCCGGTTCCGGCGGCGAGATCGAGCACGCGCTGCCCGGGGTGCGCGCCCACAGCCGCGAAGGTGGCCCTACGCCACATCCGATCGATTCCGAACGTGAGTACGTCGTTGGTGAGGTCGTAATTCTGCGCGACCTCGTCGAACATGCTCGCCACTTGGGTTGGATCCTTGTGCAGGTTTGCCCTCATGGCACCCATCATCTCACCATCTCGCCCGCGTGCACGACGGCGGCGGGCGGGGGCGTCGTCAGGTTGCGGCGCCCACCTCGGTTGCTCCCTCGACGGCGGCGAGCTTCCCGCTCGCCACGTCGTAGATGAACCCGTGAATCGGGATCCGGCCGGGCACGAGGGGATGTTCGCGGATGCGGCGGACGTCGTCGATGACGCTCTGCTCCTGGTCGGCGATGGTGAGCCAGTCGATGTACTGCCCCTCGTTCGAACCGGCGCTCGCGCCCGTATCGACGAATCCGGTCTCGGTGAGCTCGGCGGTGTCGAGGCTGTTGGCGAGCAGGTCGCGCATCACGTCGTCGGTGAACAGTTCCATCCCGCAGTTGCGGTGATGGATGACGAACCATTCGGCGGTGCCGAGCAGTTTGTACGAAATGACGAGCGAGCGAATGGCATCGTCGGAGGCCCGGCCACCCGCGTTGCGGATCACGTGCGCGTCCCCCTCGGCGAGCCCGGCATACTTCGCCGGGTCGAGCCGCGCGTCCATGCAGGTGAGGATCGCAAATCCGCGGGCCGGCGGCAGCCCCAGCTCGCCCTTGGCGCCGAATTCCGCCGCGTAACGCGCGTTCGCATCGAGCACTTCTTCCCGGATCGACATCTCCACCACCTGTTCTCCAGATCTCGGCAACGATTCCACCGTCAGGATGGCAGAATCCTCACCCACGAATGAGGAAGGACGCTGACCGTCCACCTACTGGATAAACTAGGCGGTGATGTCTGCCGATTTCGCGAGCCCCGCGCCCGCTCCCCTCGTCGCCCGGACCCGGGCCATCCCCGACCCGGGGGACCTGCTCAGTTACCTCCCCACGCCCGATGCCGCGGGAGCCCTCGCGTGGGTGCGCCGCGGTAAGGGCCTCATCGGGATCGGCGAGACGCTGCGGATCACCACGTCGGGGCGCGGCCGTTTCGCCGAGGCGGATGCCGCGTTCGCGGAGCTCGCGGCGCGGGCCGTGATCCGCGACGACGTCGACCGGCCG
>CAMXUZ010000067.1 GCA_947251855.1 uncultured Ruaniaceae bacterium | reverse complement strand
GCACCGCCGACGCGATCGTCGCCGCCGGCGCTCCCCACCCCACCCTGCTGCGCCCGCCGTACGGCGCGCTCTCCAATGAGGTGCGCGAGGAGATCACCGGCCGAGGGTACGCGACGGTGTTGTGGGACGCAGACACCCTCGATTGGGATACCCGCAACACGAAGAAGACGGTGAAGAACGCCCTCGCTGACGCCCGGCCCGGCGGAATCATCCTCATGCACGATATTCATCCCGAGACCGTCAAAGCGGTGCCGCAGATCATCAAGGAACTGCGCGAGGACGGCTACACCCTCGTTACCGTGCCCGAACTCTTCAGCGGGGAGATGACGGTCGGCGGTGTGTACCGGAACCAGCGGTAGCTCCGGCGGTGGGCAGGATCGGCAATCACGCGGAAAACCAGATATCCTCGCGCTAGTGAGCACCTATGGATCGACGGACACCACGCGCTGGTGGCTTGAGGCGCCGAAAAACTCCCACCGCACCGCATTCGAACGCGACCGCGCGCGGGTGGTGCACTCTTCCGCGCTGCGACGCCTCGGGGCAAAGACCCAAGTGCTCGGCCCGGGCACCGACGACTTCGTTCGCACCCGCCTCACCCACTCCCTCGAAGTGGCCCAGGTCGGTCGCGAGCTCGGCAAGAGTCTGGGCTGCGATCCCGACATTGTCGACGCCGCCTGTCTCTCGCACGATCTAGGTCACCCGCCGTTCGGCCACAACGGGGAAGCCGCCCTCGACCTCGCGGCCGTGGGGATCGGTGGTTTCGAGGGCAACGCGCAAACCCTGCGCCTACTCACCCGGCTCGAGCCGAAGACGTTCACCGACGACGGCACCCCGGTCGGGTTGAACCTCACCCGGGCGAGCCTGGATGCGGCCACCAAGTACCCGTGGGTGGCGAGCGATGCCCCGCTGCGCAAAGACGGCACGCCCACTCCGAAGTTCGGGGTCTACTCCTCGGACCGGCCCGTGTTCGATTGGGTCCGGGAGGGCGCACCGCCCGGCCGGCTCTGCCTCGAAGCGCAGGTGATGGACCTCGCCGACGACGTCTCCTACTCCGTGCACGACCTGGAGGACGGCATCGTCGGCGGGCACATCCCCGCCGAGGTGCTCTGGCAGGAGGAGCACTACGGCAACATCCTCGAGCACATCCAGGACTGGTACAGCCCCGACCTGCGCGAGGACGACCTCATCGGCGCGATGAGCCGGCTCCGTGAGCTCCCCTCCTGGCCCCGGGAATTCACCGGCTCGCGCCGCTCGCTCGCGCAACTGAAGAACCTCACCTCCGACCTCATCGGCCGGTTCTGCCTCGCCGCCGCGGGCGCGACCCAGGAGAAGTTCGGGCGCGGCCCCCTCGTCCGCTACGATGCCGATCTCATCGTGCCGGCCGAGATCGACGCGGAAATCGTCGTCCTCAAAGGGCTCGCCGCCACCTACGTGATGGCCCCGCGCGAACTCGAGCCGATGTACCGCACGCAGCGCACCACGCTGGTGGAGCTCGTCGAAGTCCTGCACGAGCGGCCCAGCGAACTTGAGCCCCAGTTCGTCGATGACTACCGGGAGGCGGAGACCGACGCGGACCGCCTCCGGGCTGTCATCGATCAGGTCGCGTCCCTCACCGACGATTCCGCGCTGACGCTGCACGAAAGACTGTGTGGCCCACAACGGGCGCCGCGAACCGCCGCGGCGAACTAAAGTAGAAATTATGGCCGGGCTGATCCGTAACGAAGACATTCAACACGTACGTGAACGCGTGCGGATGGAAGACATCGTCGGCGCGCACGTCACCCTCCAACGCGCGGGGGTCGGATCGCTCAAGGGCCTGTGCCCGTTCCATGACGAACGCACTCCCAGTTTCCATGTTCGGCCCCAAATGGGTTTCTACCACTGCTTCGGTTGTGGTGAGGGCGGCGACGTCATCGACTTCGTCATGAAGATCAACCACCTTCCGTTCACCGAAGCGGTGGAATACCTCGCCGGACAGGTGGGCTACGCGCTGCGGTACGAAGATTCCGGCAGCGGAGCGCCGCGCCGCCCCCAGGACCCGAACCGCCGCTCGCGGTTGATCGCCGCGAACCGCGACGCCGCGGAGTTCTACGTCGCCCAACTCGCCTCACCGGAAGCGAGCACAGGCCGACAATTCCTCGCCGAGCGCGGGTTCGACCGGAGCGTGGCGGAACATTTCGGGGTGGGATACGCACCGAAGGGGTGGACGAACCTCTTCGATCACCTGCGCAAAAAGGGATACACCGAGAACGAACTGCAGACGGCGGGGCTCGTGAGCCAGGGCCGCTCGGGCAGTTATGACCGCTTCCGCGGCCGGCTCATCTGGCCGATCCGGGACACGACCGGCTCGGTCGTGGGATTCGGCGCACGGAAGTTGTACGAGGATGATCCCGGGCCGAAATACCTCAACACCCCCGAGACCCCGATCTATAAGAAAGCCCAAGTGCTCTACGGGCCCGACCTTGCCAAACGGGACATGGCGAAGAAGAAGCGGGTCGTCGTCGTCGAAG
>CAMXUZ010000066.1 GCA_947251855.1 uncultured Ruaniaceae bacterium | reverse complement strand
TTTGACGAGCAGCAGCCAGCCGGTGGAGAACGCCGACAACGGGGGGCCGGCGAGGTTGGACCGGGCGCTGGGGGGGTCGGGGGCGACGGTGAGCGCGAGCAGCACGGAGGTGGTGAGGAACAATCGGCGTAACAACGCGGGCGTAGGAAATTCGCCGAACGCCATGTTCGTCGCGGTCAGCAGGACGAGGCCGAACGCCCCCGCTTCGGCCAGGCCCTGGAAATAGGCGACGTCGGAGGCGAAGTCGTGGTTCGGCCCGACGAGCACATGCCCGACGGCCACGGGGGCGAGGACCGCCAACGCGGCGGCCCACAGCGCCGCGATGAACCACTCCCCGCGCCGGGAGAACTGGGTGATGAGGAACACCGCGAGCGCGCCGAGGACGTGAACGATCGAGGCGCCGGGGGCGTAGGCGGAGGAAACCAGATACGCCCAACCGCTCATCTCACCGAGCTCCGCGGGGGAGGTGCCGCTGGTGTCCAGGGCGCTCAGGGCCGCGAGGGGAACGGCGGAGAAGAGCCAGACGGTCGCGGCGACCCGAAGGATCGTCAGACCGATACTGGCGGGGGCGACCGGGCGGCCCTTCGTACGGCGCATGGCGAGCACTTGCCACATCAGTGCACCGATGGTGAACACCGAGGCCAATCTCGCGAGGGATTCCACGGCCGCGGTCAGCACTGCGACTCCCGATCCCGGGTAGGTCCGAGCGAGGGCCTCGTAGGGGGCTTCGCCGATCGACGAGGCGTAGAACGCTGGGGCGAGGATCGCGGCGGCGCCGGCGACAAGCAGCACCGCGCGGATAGGCTCCCCGCTGCGTGCACGGGCGAGCGAAACAGTGGCCAAAGCTCACTCCTGGAATCCGGGTTCCGGGGATAACACGACCACCCTACTACATCATGTAGTTGCTACCATGCACGCGGAGCTGGTAGCGTTCCCCGCGACCTACTACACGATGTAGAAAGCGAATGTCATGGTTGAGGGACCCGTGTTGCCGTGGGTGTTCACGGCGCTGTTCGGCGCGTTGGCGATCTATTCACTCCTGCGGGTGGCGACGGACCTGTCCCGCCCGATACTCGCGGTCGGCCACCTCTTCCACGTGGCGATGTCGGCGGACATGGTCGCGATGTCCTGGCCCTGGTGGGAGGCCGTGCCCTGGCGCGCGGAGCTGGTCGTCTTCGTTGCTGCGACAGGATGGTACGTGCTCCTCACCGCGCTCGCCGCCGCCCGCACCCGTATCGATCTGGGGCCGCACCCGTGGTGGCATCAGTTGATGCACGCGGTGATGATGGCCGCGATGGTGTGGATGGTCGCGGCGATGCCCCCGGGTGACCACCACCACGAGCTCTCCGCACTCGCCACCGGAACCGGCGGGGCGCTCACCGCCGCGCTGATCGGCTTCGGGATCCTCACCGCCGCCCAGTCGGTTCGCGGCATGCGTCGCCGAGAGCCGAGGAGCATCGGGCTCGATCACGTGGCGGCGACGGCGATGAACTTCGGCATGGCCGGGATGTGCGCCCTCATGCTCTAGTGCGCGCGCAGCAGGCGCCACGCCGTCGCGAGCGATGAGGGGCGCCAATCCCGATGCTCGAGCCGCCGTGCGCGTAACTCGAAGACGGCGTCACCGGTCGCCTCCCCCATCGCCACCAGCGTATTGGCATACCGGGCGGGGCCGACCCGGCGAGCAGCGGCGTCGTCGGCGATCAGCTCCACGAGCAGGAGCGCGGCGCGTTTGAATTCCCGCCCCGCGCGGAGTCGTTTGGGAAGGCACGCGGAGTTGATTTCTGCGAGCCGCACGATCGGGCCGTGCCACTGGCGCAGGTGCACGAGCTCGTGTTCGATGATCGCCTCGATCTTCGGGGCCGGGAGCGCCTCGAGGAGCCCGCGGGAGATGTAGACCTCCCGGGAGAGCGGGGAGCCGGTGTGGGCGGTGGGCTCCGGGGAGTCGAAGGTGACGATGGTGAAGCGCCCGCGCGCGCGCCGGGCCGTAGCGAGGGGCGCGACGAGGCGCAGATCTCGGTGTTGAGAGGAAGCGAGCGGTTCGGCGCGGGACCAGATGAGGGAGGCGGCCGCGCCTGCTGTTCCGAGCATCCCCCACGCGCCGAGGGTGAGAATCACGGAGCGGACCGGCGGCCCCGCCGGGTTCGCGGCGATCGCGCGGGCGACGACCACGCCGAGGAGGTAGGCACTGGCTCCGAAACCCCCGAGGAATGCGAGCAGCCAGGCCCCCAGGGCGAGGCGGGGGTAGGTGAGTTGCCAGGTGGAGCGCGCAAGCAGCAACGGTGCGAGCAGCGGCAGGAGAACGGCCACACCCGCGAGCACCAGCGGATTATTGAGCACGAGCGATTACCCGCCGAAGGCCTTTCGCAGGAGCTCGACGTCGCCCTGGTCAAGGTTCCCGGCGAACTTCAGCAGCGCCGCCTCCCGATCCTGGGAGGATCCCAGCGCTGAGAGCATGAGCGAACTCGTGTGCTCGTCATCGGAGCGGGACGGGGCGAACCGGTACCCCTGGGCCGCCGACCCCGAGCGGGTGACCATGTTCTTCCCCCGGAGCCGTTCCAGGACCGTGGACACGGTGGTGTACGCCGGTTTCGGGGCGGGGCAGGCCTCGCGGACGTCGCGCACGGCGAGGGGTTCAGTGGTTCGCCACAGGACGTCCATCACCTGTGCTTCCAGTTCACCGGATTTGCGGATTCTCGACACTCGCCTCCCTCCCTCACCGGCAGTTTACCCAAAGTCCCTGCCCGCTCGGGCTACTCGCGTGCCTTGTAGGTGAAGATCTCCTCGTCGAACACGTTGTAGCCCGCGTAGTCGAGCAGCTCATAGAGTTCGGCCCGGGTCTGCATCTGCGGCAGCACCGAGGTTTGCGAGCCCTCGTTCTTGATCGCTGACAGGCCGGCGTGGGCGGCCCCCATCGCCAGGCGCAGCAGCGTGACGGGGTAGATCACGAGCCGCACGCCCGCCCCGGCGAGTTGGGACGCAGTGAACAGCTCCGATTTTCCGAACTCGGTCATGTTCGCAAGGATCGGCACCGGCAGCGCGGCAGCGACCTGCTCGAACTCCGCCAGGGTGCGCAGCGCTTCGGGGAAGACGACCTCCGCGCCCGCCTCGACGAGCGCGTGGGCGCGCTCGATCGTTGCCTCCACCGATGCCTGGGCGCGGATATCGGTGCGGGCGATGACGAGGAAATTCTCGTCGCGGCGCCCCGCTACCGCAGCGCGCAGACGCTTGGCGGCGGTGTCGACGTCGACCACCTCCTTGCCATCGAGGTGCCCGCAGCGCTTGGGGTTCACTTGGTCCTCGATGTGCGCCCCGGCGACACCCGCGTCCTCCAACGCCTGGATCGTGCGCGCGACGTTCATCGGTTCCCCGAAGCCGGTATCGGCATCGACGATCGTCGGCAGGTTCGTCATCTGGGCGATCTGGCCCGAACGCCCCGCCACCTCGGTGAGGGTGGTGAGGCCGATGTCGGGGAGGCCGAGTTCGGCGCTCATCACTGCACCGGACACGTACACCCCGTCGAAGCCGAAGCTTTCGATCATCTTCGCTGCGAGCGGGTTGAACGCCCCGGGGAACTGGAGGAGGCCCTCACCTTCGAGCGCCTCGCGCAGGTTCGCCCTGCGCGAGGCCGCGTTCACGTTTGCGCCGAGCATCAGAAGAGTCCCTTGGGCAGGTCGATCGCCTCGAGCAGCCCGGGTTTCGCCAGGACGTTCAGGCTCCGCACGCCCTCGGCGTCGAGCTCGGGCAGGCGGGCGACCATGGTGAGGAACCGGTCGATCTCCTCGGGGGTGGCGACCTCGTCGGCGAGAGTGTGGAATTTGTTCACGTACTGCTCCCGCGCGAACGGACGCGCCCCGAAGGGGTGGGCGTCGGCGACGGCGATCTCGTCGGTGATCACCCGGCCATCACTGAGCGTGATCTCCACTCGGCCGCCGAAGGCCTTCTCGTTCGGATCGGGCGAGTGGTAGCGGCGTGTCCACTCCGGGTCTTCCACGGTGGTGATCTTGTGCCAGAGGGCGACGGTGTCCGCGCGCTGGGCGCGCTCGGGGGCGTAGGAGTCGACGTGGTGCCAGCCGCCGTCCTGGAGCGCGACGGCGAGGATGTAGGGGATGGAGTGGTCGAGGGTCTCCCGCGTCGCGGTCGGCTCATACTTCTGGGGGTCATTCGCCCCGGAGCCGATGACGTAGTGGGTGTGGTGGGAGGTGTGCAGGACGATGGCTTCCACGTTCTGCGGATCGGTCACTTCTGGGTGCTCGTTGTGCAGTTTCCGAGCGAGGTCGATGAGCGCCTGGGACTGGTACTCGGCCGAGTGCTCCTTCGTGTAGGTCTCCAGGATCCCGCGCTTCGGGCTCCCCGGGGCGGGCAACTGGACCGTGTAGCGCGCCTCCGGCCCGGAAAGGAGCCACGCGATGACGCCGTCCTCCCCTTCGTAGATGGGTTCGGGTGAGGTCTGGCCCCGCATCGCGCGGTCGACGGCTTCGATGGCGATCTTTCCCGCGAACGCTGGGGCGTAGGCCTTCCACGTGGAGATCTGCCCCTTGCGCGACTGGCGGGTCGCGGTCGAGGTGTGCAGCGCCTGGCCGATCGCCTGGAAGATCGTCTCGACGTCGAGCCCGAGCATCGTCCCGATCCCGGCGGCTGCGGCCGGCGCGAGGTGGGCGACGTGATCGATCTTGTGTTCGTGCAGGCAGATCGCTTTCACGAGCGCGACGTGGATCTCGTAGGCGGTCGCGAGCCCCGCGTTGAGGTCCGCGCCGGTCCTGCCGAGGTGTTCGGCGACGGCGAGCAACGGGGGAATGTTATCGCCGGGGTGGGAGTAGTCCGCGGCGAGATAAGTGTCGTGGTAATCCAATTCGCGCACGGCCACGCCGTTCGCCCATGCCGCCCATTCCGGGCTGACCTTATCGGCGACCCCGAAGACGGAGGAACCCGGGGAGTACGGGTGGTCGAGCGCCTGCGCGCGGGCCGCGACGACCGGCTCCCGCTGCACCGAGGCCATCGCCACCGCCGCATTGTCGATGATGCGGTTGGTGATCATGTCGGGGACGTCGACGTCCACCGGCACACGATCGGCCGCGAGGGAGGCGAGCTTGTATGCGAGCTGTTCCTCACGCGGAAGCTCCTCTTCACTGCGGTAGGTACGGAGAGGGTGGGAAATCACCGAGGTTCCTTTCGTCAGGGCCAAACACCTTCTAGCGTATACATAGCCGGGCAGATTAGCCAGGGATTCGCAACCCTTCCACAGAAATGTATACATTGGGCGTGGCCCCGGGTGGTCGACGCGCGATCGCGGGAGGTGGCGAGGGTCCGCTCACGGGGGCACCATCGGCCCGGGGAACGGGGCGAGCTAGGGCTTTCACCGGCCGGGCGCGTATCCTGAGGCCATGCTCAATCCGCTGCCTTCCACAAGGCCTCTTTCTCGCGCGCTCGCGGCGCTCGTGGCCGCGGCCGTCACGGCCGTGCTCATCGGTTTCGGGACCCCCGCCAGCGCCCACAGCGTGCTGCTGGGCACGGACCCCGACGACGAGGAACAGCTCGCCGCCGCCCCGCAGGAGGTCTCGTTAACGTTCAACGAGGACATCACCGAGTTGGGCACCGAAGTCGTCATCACCACCGAGGACGAGGAAGTGGTCAGCGACGGCGACGCCGTTATCGACGGGCCCGTCGTCACCCAGGGGCTCGTGGAGGACCGCCCCGCCGGTGCCTACACAGTCACCTGGCGTGCGGTGTCCGCCGATGGCCACCCAATCTCAGGGGAGTTCACGTTCACGGCGGCGGAATCCGCCTCGGGCGAGACCGGCGAGGAGGAGGGCACGGACGATTCGCCCGCGCCGGGTGAGGAGGACACCCAGGACGCCGAGGACCCCGCCGATGCGCAGGACGATGGTGACGACGACTCCGCCGCCGCGGAGGACGCGGGCGGCATCAGCGCGAGCACGTGGGTGATCATCGGGGTCCTCATCGTCGCAGCGATCATCCTCGTCACCGTCCTCGCCCGCGGCATGAGCTCCTCCAAGCGCGAGGAGTAACCGTGGTCCCCCGCTCCGAGGCGGCTCGCGGCCTGGAATTCGCCCGCGACGCACCTGAGCGGGCGGTGGTACAGATCCGCGTCGACGGCGACTGGCAGGCCCATTCGTGGAACCTACGCACCGGGAGCGTCGTCACGGCGACGGACGGGGCCGCTACCGCTGCGCGGATCTCTCCCGACGGGCAGTGGCTCTGGTGGTTCGACGACGCCACACAGCTGTGGTGGCGCACCCCGTTCGGTTCCTCCCCGCGAGGACGGCGGGAACGCCCGCTCCGACTCCACCCCTCCCGCGACGTCGACGTCGCGGTGGGCGGGGACGGTACGGCACTCGTGTCCCGACCCGCCCCCACGACGGGTCGGCTCCTCTCCCTCCTTCCGGTGGGGCGGGTGCGCGCGGGCGCCGAGCCGGCCTTCCTCGGGTCGTTCTCAGCTATCCGATCGTTCCACCGCAGCCTGGACGACGGGCTCCTCGCCGTCGATACCGGCGAAGAGATCTATGTGTGCTCGGCCTACACCGGCCAAATGATCAGCGTGGAGCA
>CAMXUZ010000065.1 GCA_947251855.1 uncultured Ruaniaceae bacterium | reverse complement strand
GGCGAGGCGCCGCGTGAGCGCCCCGCCCGGCCGCCGGGGACCGGCGGGAGTTTCGACTGCTGCCGGGTCAGCCGTCAAGGCTGACTCCGTAGAAACTCGGCCGGCCCACGGATTCGGTGTCGAAGCCTTCCACGCCCGGATTCACGCCGAACACCTGCGGCTCTTCGAAGAGCGGCAGCACGTAGGTGTTGTCGGTGAGGTAGTCCTGCACCACTTGGGAGTTCTCGACCCGGGCCTCGCCATCGGCTTCGGAGGCGACCGCCTCGAGGAGTTCCTCGAGTTCCGGATCGGTGATCTCCCCGGTGGCGGGGTCCCGGTTGAGCAGCACGTTGCGGTTCTCGGAGTGGAACTGGCTCTTGATCACGTCGAGATCCGTGCGCCCGACCATCGAGTGGTAGATCTGCACCCGGTTCGGATCCTTGATCGCCTCGGCGAACGTGCCGGCGTCGGCCCGGAGCACCTCGAGGTCGATTCCCACCTCCCGCAGTTGCTGGGAGAGCAGGGTGACGACGTCGAAGGAGCGCGGCTGGGGTGCGGCTTCGTTGACGACGAGGGTGAGCCTCTCGCCGTCCTTCTCCCGGATCCCGTCCGCACCTTCTTCCCAGCCCGCCTCCTCCAGCAGATCTCGGGCCGCTTCCGGATCGTGCGAATAGCTCTGTGAGGTGTCCAGGTACCCGAGCGCGCTCGAGGCGAGCACTCCGGTGGCCAGCGGGTAGCTGTCGGTGAAGATCGTCTCGACCACCTCTTCCCGGTCGACCGCGGCGCTGATCGCTTGCCGCACGCGTTCGTCGGAGAGGATGTCGGAGCCGATCCGGTAGTTGAGGGAGTTGTTCACCCCGCGGGTCGCGGCGGCGACGATCTCCGCCCCGGCATCGCGGACCCGTTGTTCGTCCTTCGCCCCGATCTGGCGAGCGATGTGCCCCTGACCCGAGGTGAGGGCGCCGATGCGCACCGAGTCCTCCGGGAGCACCTGGATCTGGATCTCGTCGATCTGGGCGCGGCCCTGGTGGGGATGGGAGGCCGGGGCCCAGTCGTAGTCCTCCCGGGCGGTGAGGGTGAGGGAGGTCCCGATGTCCTCGCTGTCGATGACGAACGGCCCGGTGCCGATGACGTTGACCGCGTTCCCGGGGCCGAACCCTTCGTGGGCGAACTCGATCGTGTCGGGGGAAAGGATCGCGGAGTTGATCGTCGAGGTGGCCTGCAAGAACCCCGGCGAAGGGTCGGTGAAGTGGAACCTCACCGTGTGCTCGTCGATCACTTCCGAGGATTCGTAATTGTTCACCGCTTCGGAAACGATGAGCGCGCGGCCCGAGTCGCCTTGCCCGTAGAGGTCGAAGTTCGCCGCTACCACCTCCGCGGTGAGCGGGGCGCCGTCAGAGAACGTCACGTCCTCGCGCAGGGTGAAGGTGAATTCGGTCGCGTCGTCATTCACCTCCCACTCCGTGGCGAGCCACGGCTCGAAGTCGAGGGTCTCCGGATCCTGGTAGACGAGCCGGTCACCGATGTTGTTGATGATCCCCCCGTTCTGGTACTTGCCCCCTTCCGGCGGGTACAACGTCGTATGCGCATCGAACTCCAGGTAGGTCAGGGTGCCGCCCTCCTCCTGTTCGGATTCGGAGGCCGCAGAGGAGCTACACGCGGCCATCATCGCGGCAGCAGCAAGCGCGGCAGTTGCCTGAACGATTCGGCGGGACGTGATCCTCATGGGGACTCCTTCGTGGTGTTACTGATGCCCTATGAGAATCACCGCTCGCCCCCGACCGCTCCAAGATCCGCCCCGGGCGTCTCGGATGGCGGCGATCGTCTCACCACCCGAGACGCCCCCTGGGGCGCTTGCCGTCGCTAGTCCTTCACCAACCCGCCATCGACGACGAGGTTCTGGCCCGTCACCGCCCGCGCCCACGGGGAGGCGAAGAAGAGCGCGGCATCCGCGAACGCCTCCGGGGTCGTCACCGACTGCAGCGGGGTCGCTGCGGCGATCGCGTCAAACACCGCCTCGGGGGTGGCGCGGCTCGCATCGGTGGTGCGCAACAACCCGCCGCTGACCATATTCACGGTCACCCCCTCCGGCCCGAGGTCAGCGGCGAAGGTGCGGGTGAGGGAGAGCAGCGCCGCCTTCGCCGCCGTGTAGTCGTGGTAGGGCACCACCGGGTCCTGGAAGAGGTTCGTGCCGATGTTGATGATCCGGCCCGATCCCGCGCGGGAGAAGCCCGGCAGGGCGGCCTGGGTGGTGTTGACCGCTGCGCGGATCGATCCTTCGAACTGTTCGGCGAACTCCGAGTACGCGATCGCATCGGCCCGGGAACGCGCATCGCCGTTGAAGGAGAAGTTCACGAGCGCGTTATTGACCACCGTCGTCACCGGTGCCCCGAAGTGCTCCTCGGCTCGGGCGAACATTGCGTTCACCGCGCTGCGGTCGCGCACGTCCGCTCCGATCGCGAAGGCCGTATCGGGGCGGGACCGGGCGAGCTCGTGGGCCGCGTGCTGCGAGGAGTGGAAGTTGATCACTACTCGCGCCCCTTCCCGCAGGAACGCCTCGACGATTCGCCGACCGAGGCCGCGAGCGCCGCCGGTGACGAGGGTGATCTGCTCGCCGAGGCCGAGGGGAACATGGGTATGCATGTGGGTACCTTTCCTAGTGGCTCCGCGCGGGGATTCTCCGCGCGGGACGCGGTGGGGCCCGGGGCAGCACACGTGCCCACGAGCGGCCGTGGGCGCCGCAGGTAGGTGAGGAAGCCGTGCCTCGAAACGAGAGCGTTCACAACGTCCCTTCGCTAGTGCTAGCTAGATCAGGTTCAACGGGTGTCTTCTCAGCCACGGCCTTCGCCGGCGCGGCACCCCGCGTCGCCCCTCACTATATGCCAGACCCCGCGGGCAATGGCGCCTGCGGACGCGGGAGCCGAGCTCGTGTGACCCCACGCACATGCGGGAGCGGATCCGGCTCGGCGCGAGCGTCTATAGTGAACTCCGACGCGGGGTGCTGCTACGGCGGCTGAGAGATGAGACCCGTTGAACCTGATCTAGTTCGTACTAGCGAAGGGACGTTATGTCTTCACGCACCACTACCCCTCCCCACCCGCCCGCCGTGTTGACGATCGCGGGATCCGACCCCTCCGGTGGAGCGGGGATCCAGGGCGACCTGAAGACGTTCACCGCGCTGGGCGCCTACGGCACCGCGGTAATAACCGCGCTCACCGCCCAGGCGACGACCGGGGTGACCGGGGTGCACGAGGTGCCCGCGGAATTCGTGGCCGAGCAGATCCACACGCTCCTGGGCGATGTGCGCATCGACGCGATCAAGATCGGCATGCTCGCCACAGCGGAGATCATCGGCGCCGTCGCGAGCGCGCTCGCCCCTTACCCGAAGGTTCCGATCGTGCTCGACCCGGTCATGGTATCCACTTCCGGATCCCGGTTGCTCGACGACGACGCGACGACCGCACTACGAGATTTCCTTCCCCAGGTGTCGCTCGTGACGCCGAACATCCCCGAGGCGGCGGTGCTCACCGGCACCTCGCCCGCCCTGGACCTGCCGGGACGGCGCGCCCAGGCGGCACAGATACAGCAGCTCGGTGCCGCGCGGGTGCTCATCACCGGCGGGCACGCGAAGCAGGCGAACGCCGAAGACCTCTGGCGGGAAGGTGAGGACGAGCAGCTGCTCGTCTCTGCCTGGGTGGATTCGAAGAACACCCACGGCACCGGGTGCGCCCTTTCCTCCGCGATCGCCGCCCTCTGCCCGCGCGCCCCCTCCCTCCTCGACGCCGCACGGGAGGCGAAGGAGTGGTTGCACGGCGCGGTGAGCCACGCCGACGAGTTGCGGATCGGGCACGGACCCGGTCCCGTTCACCACTGCCACGGCCTGTGGTGAACACTCAGGTGAAGGCGCGGGCGACCCGGTGCACCACCCGCGCCGGGTCGGGGGCGGACATGAGCGCCCGCACGAGCGCCACCCCAGCGACCCCCGTGCGGGCAAGAT
>CAMXUZ010000064.1 GCA_947251855.1 uncultured Ruaniaceae bacterium | reverse complement strand
AGACCGCTTGGCCTCCGACTTCCACCGGTGGTGCCTGAAACCGTCGAGCAGCCCGAGGCCGCCCCGCTCACCCCTGTGGAGGAGCCCGAACCTGCGCCTGAGCCCGCGGCCGAGTCGCAACAGCCGCCGGCCGTGAGCCTGGAGGTACCGCCGGTGTTTGAGAACAAATCCCGCAACAACAATGACGAACTGGACGTGCCCGACTTCCTCAAGTGAGGTGGGGCTGACCAGTTCTCATAGCGACACGCCGCAGCAGGTCAGATAGGTCGAGTACGGACTGGTCTACGGTTTTTTTAACAGATCCATTAACTTCAAGGAGTAACGATGGCGGGAGCACTCCGGAAAACGATGCTCTACCTCGGGTTGTCCGAACCTGAGCCCGAATACGAACCGATCACGGAAGATGGTCAAGCGATGGAACTCGACCACTACGACGAACCGAGCTACCCGGAGGAATTCCCAGCTCCGGCCGAGGTGACCGCGCTCCACGATGAGAACACCCTGCGCCGGATCACCACGGTGCACCCGCGCGCCTACAACGACGCGAAGGTCATCGGCGAGGCATTCCGATCCGGCACTCCGGTCATCATGAACCTCACGGAGATGAGCGACGCGGACGCAAAACGTCTCGTCGACTTCTCTGCAGGGCTCGTGTTCGGGCTGCGTGGGTCGATCGAACGCGTGACGAACAAGGTGTTCCTCCTCTCACCGGCAACAGTGGAGGTCGCCTCAGAACATTCCGAACCCGAAGTTACCGGCGCGCGATTCTTCAACCAAAGCTAAATGCCGCTCATCGCTTCCATCGCCTATTTCGTGGTGATGATCTTCATCGTGACGCTGTTCATTCGGCTCGTCTTCGATTGGATCCAAGTATTCTCCAGAGACTGGCGGCCTAAAGGGCTGATGCTCCTCATCGCCGAAGCGGTATATACCGTGACAGACCCGCCCTTGAAACTGTTGCGGAAGGTAATACCACCGTTGAGGATTGGGAATGTTGCCTTAGATCTGGCATTCCTCGTCTTAATATTTGGTTGTTCGATTCTGCTCAACGTGATAATTAGGGTAGCGTCTTGACACTGTGTAAGAACGTACCCGATACGTTATTGTTTCCCCTAGGGGAGTTCTCCCCGCATTCCCGATGAAATTCTGAGGTGACGACCAATGGCTCTGCTCACGGCCGATGATGTCCTCAACAAGAAGTTCCAACCCACGAAGTTCCGTGAAGGTTACGACCAGGATGAGGTTGACGACTTCCTTGACGAGGTGGTGAACACTCTGCGTGCGGTGTACGCAGAAAATGAGGAGCTCAAGGCGCAGTTAGAAGCCGCCCCGCAAGATCAGGGTGAGCAGCAGCCCGCCGAGCCCGAAGAGTCCCCCGCAGAGGAACCCAGCACGGCGGAGTTCGCTGAGGTGAGTGAGGAGGAGACCACCGAGTCCGCCCCCGAGCCCGAGGCTGACCAAACGAGTTCCGCACCTGCGGTAGCCGGGGTCGTCGCCGACGGAGCAAGTGAGCCAGAGTCTGCAACGGGAATGCTCCAACTCGCGCAACGACTGCACGATGAGTACGTCAACGACGGGAAGGCCGAGGCCGACCGTCTCCTCACAGCAGCTCGGGAGGAAAGTGAGCGCCTCACGGGTGAGGCTGAGGACCTGCGTAACCGCACGCTGAACCAGCTCGAAGAGGAACGCACGATGCTGGAACGCAAGATCGACGAGCTGCGTGGGTTCGAACGGGACTATCGGGCACGCCTGAAGAGCTACCTCGAAGGTCTCCTCCAAGACGTCGAAGGTCCCGCACCAGCGGCCGATCCTCTCCGGGGGCCAGGCAGCGGTGGCGGCGGGTACGAACTGCGGTAACGCCCCGGCACGTTAGACTAGCGGCGGGCACGGCGATACACGTCGTGCCCGCTTTTCATGCACAGAACGTGGAGGCGCGCCGATGGGCAGCGAGGCAGAAGACCACGCACGTACGCGAGTGCCGTGGTGGGCGATTGCGGCGATCACCGTCGTCACCTTCGGCCTCGACCTGGGGACGAAACAGTGGGCGCTCTCTGCCCTGTCCATCGGGGAATACGTGCCCGTACTCGGCGAGGTCTTCGGCTTCGAACTCGTTTTCAATCCCGGCGCCGCATTCTCTTTCGCCTCGGGCGCCACGTGGGTGTTCACCACCGCCGCGATCGTCGTCACCGCAGTCCTTGTGCGGCTCTCCTTCCGGCTCCGTTCGTGGGGGTGGGCGCTCGTCCTATCGATGCTCCTGGGCGGGACGCTCGGCAACCTCGCTGACCGGCTGTTCCGGGATCCCGGTTTCGGGGTCGGCCACGTCGTGGACTTCTTGAACTACAACGGGTTCTTCGTGGGCAACGTCGCCGACATATTCATCGTTGCCGCGGCGATCGGGATCGCGGTCCTCGCGTTTGTGGGGATCCCCCTCGACGGCCGTACCCACGCGCCGGGCGCCGCCGACGCCGAGCTCGCGGCGGAGGACGGCAATGAGTGAGGTCCGTTCGCTTCCCGTGCCCGATGGGCTCGCCGGTGATCGCGTGGACGCCGGGCTCGCCCGGTTGCTGGGGATGAGCCGCACCAAAGCGGCCGATCTCGCCGAGCAGGGCGCCGTTTCGGTCGACGGGAGGTCGGTCGGAAAGTCAGACCGTCTGCCCGCCGGGGGGTGGCTCATCGTCGACTTGCCCGACGTCCGCACCCCGAAAGCACCCGAGCCCGTGCCAGGCCTGCGCATCCGCTACGAAGACCCCGACCTCGTCCTCATCGACAAACCCGCCGGGGTGGCGGCCCACCCGAGCCCGGGCTGGGACGGACCCACCGTCGTCGGTGCGCTGACCGCCGCCGGGGTTCATCTCGCCCGCGCAGGCGCAGCGGAACGCGAGGGGATCGTGCACCGGCTCGATGCGGGTACCTCCGGCCTGATGATCGTCGCGAAATCCGACTCCGCCTACTCCGTGCTCAAGCGCGCCTTCAAGGAACGCACCGTCACCCGGCGCTACCACGCCCTCATCCACGGCC
>CAMXUZ010000063.1 GCA_947251855.1 uncultured Ruaniaceae bacterium | reverse complement strand
GGCCGAGGAGAGCGATCATCACGGTCAGGCCGGCGAAGACCACCGCCGTGCCCGCGGTCGCGAGCGCGCGGCCGATCGACTCCTCCACCTCCATGCCGTGGCGAAGCTGGTCCTGGTGGCGGGCGACGATGAACAGCGCATAGTCGATCCCCACGGCGAGCCCGAGCATGAGCGCGAGCATCGGCGTGGTCGAGTTGATCGGCGCGAGGGCCGCGACGATGAAGATGAGCAGGGTCGAGACGCCCACCCCGGCGAGCGCGTTGAGCAGCGGCATCCCGGCGGCGATGAGGCTCCCGAGCGTCAGCACGAGCACGACGAGGGCGATCACCACCCCGAGCGCCTCGGTCACCGAGAGCTCCGGTAGGGCGTTTCCGAACAGCTCTCCGCCGTAGGAGGCGTGCGACCCCTCGGGGAGCGCCCCGTCGAGATCATCCGTGATCGCCCGAATCTCGTCCATCGCGGAATCGGGAACCTCGGTGAGCCCCTCATCCATCTGAACCTGGATGAGCGCCGCCTGCTCGTCCTCGGAGACCATTCCGCTCGCGAGCTCGGTGTCGTAGGGAGAAAGGGTCTGCATCACGTGGTCGGTATCGACGAGCTGCTCCACCGCCGATTCCACCGCTTCCTGGAAGTGTGGATCGTGAACCGTCTGGCCTTCGGGGGCGACCGCGAGGACCTGCGCTGACGCGCCGGAGATCTCCGGGAAGGTCGCGCCCAGAGTATCGAGCGCTTCTTGCGATTCTGTACCCGGGATGGATACGCCGTCGTCGAGTTCACCGCCGGTGAGAACGGTGACGCCGCCGAGCAGCGCCAGGAGGGCCAACCACGCGGCGAAAACCCATCGCCGCTGCTGGGCGGCCCAGCGGCCAAGGGAGTAGAGGGAAGAAGACACGGACGTGCGGCTTTCGGTTCGACGGTCGCAATTCGATACAGATCTGTATCCGATACAGAAGTGTATGCTTGGCCCTGGAAGATGACAATACGCGCCGACCGGCCGCGGCGGTGCGCTTGACCACAGCAGTTGTACTTTGGAGCGGAGATGACCAACTCCCACCCGGCAACGAGCCGGAAACGGCAACAGACCCGCGAGCGACTCATGGACGCCGCCTACGAACTGTTCGCCGACGAGGGCGTGCACGCGACCTCGATCGAGGCGGTCGCCGAGGCGGCGGGTTTCACGCGGGGCGCGTTCTACTCCAACTTCGAATCCAAGAATGAACTGTTCTTCGCCCTCGCCGACCGCGAGTGGTCGATCCGATTAGGGATCGTGCGCACCGTGATCGCGGAATTCACCGACTTCGAAGCGAGCGGGACCTTGGAGCAGCAAGTCTCTGCTCTCCTCGTGCGGATCTTCACCGCTCTTCCCGATGACCGGCGCTGGGAGCTGATCTCCCGAGAGTTCGAGCTGCTCGCCCTGCGCGATCCTGACATCGCGCCCCAATACCTCGCGCACAAGCAGGAGTTCCAGGCCCAGCTCGCCGACGTCCTCATGACCGCAGCTCGCACGTTCTCGGTGGAGTTCACCCTCGCGCCCAGCGATGCCACCACCTTCCTCACCCTCATGCACGAGCACGCCATCGAGGAAGCCATGCTCTCGCACACCGACGACGTTCAGGGGGCCACTCGGGACGAGATGCTCCGCATCCTGCCCACGCTCGTCAGCCACTTCACGCGCCGCGCCACGCCCGGCGGGTAGGCGAAAAGATCACAAAGTCACTACAACATTCCGGTCTCTGCGGGAACCGGTGTGCCGGTGGCGCTTCGCCACTGTAGAGTTCGTACCCAAGTCTCTGCCGACGTCGAAAGGTACTGGAACCTAGCACAGCTAGCCCAGGGGGCCACGTGATCGAATTTCAGAACGTAACGAAAACCTTCGACGCCGTCGATGCGGTGAAAAACTTTTCTCTCCAGGTCCCACCCCGGCGAACGACCGTTTTCGTCGGGTCCTCGGGGTGTGGAAAGACCACCCTGCTGAGGATGATCAACCGGATGGTCGATCCCACGAGCGGCGACATCACGATCGACGGCGAAGACATCGCCGACCAGGAACCGGTCACGCTTCGCCGCCGGATCGGATACGTGATGCAGAGTTCTGGCCTCCTGCCCCACCAGACGATCGCCGCGAATATCGCCACCGTGCCGATCCTGCAGGGAACGCCGAAGAAGGAGGCCCTGGCGGCGGTGCCGCGACTGCTGGAGAAGGTGGGCCTCGACCCCTCGATCGTGCGGCGGTTCCCCGGGCAGCTCTCCGGCGGCCAGCAACAGCGGGTGGGGGTGGCGCGCGCGCTCGCCGCCGATCCGAACATCCTCCTCATGGACGAACCCTTCGGCGCCGTCGATCCGATCGTTCGCGCCGAACTGCAGACGGAACTGCTGCGGCTGCAGGATCGGATCGGTAAGACGATCGTGTTCGTCACCCACGACGTCAACGAAGCGTTCCTCCTGGGCGATCAGATCGTCATCCTGCGTGAGGGCGCCCAGATCGCCCAGGTGGGCACCGCCAGCGAGATCATCGAGTCCCCGGCGGATGAATTCGTCGCCCAGTTCGTCGGCCTGGATAATGGCACCCGCGAGTTCCACTTGAAAGACACCAGCCGCGGCACCGTCGTCGTCGACCACCTCGGGCGCACCCACGGAACGTTGGCGCGATGACCTGGATCCTGGGAAACCTCGATCTCATCGGCTCCCTGTCGTGGGTGCACGTTCGCCACAGCCTCATCCCCCTCGCGATCGGATTCGCGGCGTCCATCCCCCTGGGGTGGCTCGCGTGGCGCCTCAAGGCGCTGCGTTCCCCCATCGTCGTCACCACCGGCCTGCTGTACACCATCCCCTCCCTCGCCATGCTGACGATGCTCCCCGCCGCGCTCGGGGTCGCGCCGTACGTGGAGATCAACCTCATCGTCGCGCTCACGCTGTACGCGGTGGCGCTACTCGTTCGCACCGTAGTCGATGGTCTCGCCTCGGTGGACGACGACGTCCGGCTCGCCGCGACGGCGATGGGTTACGGGCGTTTCAAGCGGGTGTGGCGGGTGGAGCTGCCCCTCGCGGGTCCGGTGATCCTTGCCGGGCTGCGGGTGACGGCGGCCTCGACAGTCGCGCTCGCAACCGTGGGGATCCTCGTGGGGGTGACGAACCTCGGGTACCTGTTCACCAATGGCCTCCAGCGCCGGATCATCCCGGAAGTGCTCGCGGGGATCGCCGCCGTCGTGCTCATCACCGTGATCATAGACCTCCTGTTAGTGCTCGCAGGTCGGGTGCTGCTGCCCTGGGCGCGGGTGGAAGCGGAGGCGAAGGCTTGAACCTCATCGCCGACGCGTTCGCGTGGATGTTCTCCGAGAACCCCTATGCCGGGGGTTCCTCGATCCCGTGGGCCGTCGGCGAGCACGTGCTCTACACCTTCCTGTCCGTCCTC
>CAMXUZ010000062.1 GCA_947251855.1 uncultured Ruaniaceae bacterium | reverse complement strand
TCCGCCCGCGGAGCATCGCCGCTGCCGTGGCCACCATCATGATCGCGAACAGGATCATGAGGACCGACCCGGGGATCCGGCCGCCGGCGAACCCGCCGAAGAACGCGCCCACCATGGAGGCGGCCCCGAAAATTACGCCGACCCGCCACCGCACCCGGCGCGCGCGGGCGTGGGAGAGCACCCCGATGGCGCTCGTTACTCCGACGATGAACAGCGAGGCGGCGATGGCTTCCTGCGGGTCGAATCCCACGACGTAGGTGAGGATCGGAACGGTGAGGATCGATCCTCCGCCGCCGAGCAGCCCGAGTGCGACGCCGACGACGACGGCGAGGCCGAGCCCCACCCACACGGTTGCCATCAGGCTGCTGTTTCGCCGTCGTGCCTCACGGGTCGATTGCCCGGCGCCGCGATCCAGGCGTTGTAGGAGCCGTTGAGCTCGGCGATATCGAACCCGGCGCGCCGAAGGGCGGCGCTCGCTACGCCGCTTCGCCGGCCCGATTGGCAGTAGGTGACGATCGTTGCGTCCCGGGGGAGCTCGTTGGTGTGCCAGAGGGCGCGTCCGGCCGAGAGCTGCGTGGCACCCGGAACGTGACCATCGGCGAATTCGGTCTTGTTGCGCATGTCGAGCAGGAGCGCATAGTCGAGGCCGGGGAGCTCCTCGACGCTAACGACTTTCGGCGGCACCAGCTCCAGCCCGTCGAGCGTCGTGATGTAACCGGCGACCGCGTCGATTCCCACCCGCACGAGGTGATCTCGGAACGCGGCGGTGTGGTCGGCATCCTCCGCGAGGAGCACAAGGGGCCGGGTTTCTGACCGCGGATCATACGCCCAGGCTCCGTGGGTCGCCGCCTTCTGAACTCCGGGAAGGTTGAGGGCGCGGTCGACTGTTCCCTCGTGGACGTCGTCGATGTCGCGGGTGTCGACGAAGATCACCGTATCGGAATCCAGGGCGCGGGCGAGCTCCGGGGCGGAGTATTCCTTGAGCGCGCCCGGCGCGCCGAGGATCGCCGGGCCCATCCGGTTCTCTACCTTCATCCGCCCGAAATAGGCGTGCGCATCCGGCTGGCCGGAGAGGAGCTCGTCGATGAAGCCTTGTTCGTCGTCATTCTTCAGGTACGTCGCCCACCAGGAGAAGTGGCGTTCGTAGCCCACCGTGGAGGTCGGCACCGCGCCGAGCGCCTTCCCGCACGCGCTGCCCGAACCGTGGGCGGGGAGCACCTGGACGTAATCGGGGAGGGTGAGGAATGTTTCTCGCAGCGACGCGAACAGGTCTTGCGCGCCGGCGAAGCGGGTATCGAGGCCGCCGGCGGCCTCGTCGAGGAGGTCGGGCCGACCGAGATCCCCGACGAACACGAAGTCGCCGGTGAGCAGGAAACCGGGTTCGGGTGACTGCGCGTGATCAGTGATGAGGAACGACATGTGCTCAGGGGTGTGCCCCGGAGTGTGGAGTGCGCGCAGGCGGATGTTCCCCACCGCGATCTCGTGCCCGTTCCGCATCCGGATCGCCTCATCGAAACCTTCACCGTAGGTCCAATCCGGCCCGCCCTCGTCGGAGACGTACATCGCTGCGCCGGTGGCGGCGGCCAGTTCGCGCGTGCCCGAGAGGTAGTCGGCGTGAATGTGGGTCTCCGTCACGCCCACGATACGCATGTCGTTCTCTGCGGCTACGCGCATGTATACGTCGATGTCGCGGCGAGGGTCGACGACGACGGCTTCCCCTTCGGCTTGGCAGCCGATGAGGTAGGACGCCTGGGCGAGGTCCTCGTCATAGATACGTTCAAGCAGCATGAGAATTCCTTAGGTCTCGGGCGGGAGGGGAACTATTTGCACGTGCACCGGGCACGCGGGGGAACGTCAGCGAGTGCCTGTTCGATATGGAACCCGCATCCCTCCCAGGTGGGTTTACCGCAGCGGAGGCAGATGATTTGGTGACACATCGTGATCCTTCGAATGAGCGTGGGCAGTTGGTGGGAGTCATCGCCTGAAGAGGCGAGCGAAGAGGCCGGGACGGCGGGCTCTTGCCGCGGCGACCTCGTCCGCGGTGTGGGTGCCGTTGCACCAGTTCCCGGCGGGAACCGTGCGGCGCACCGCGTGGACGTGCTGGCCGCACCCCGCCCAGGTTGTTTTTTCACAGACGCGGCACGTGGTGGGACGACACATGGTTTTCTCGAACTCTCCTTCTCCGAGCCTTATACCCTGGGGGGGTATCTGGTGGAACTATACCCCCGGGGGTACAATCGGTGTCAACTGCACAGGAGGCCGCCGGCCAGAAACGGAGAAGAGATGTCGGAAGAACTCAGCGGGAGCGTCGGCGCGATGGTGGAGGGCGGCGACGTCGCGACGCAGGCCGCGGAGCGGAAGATCCTCAACCGGCTCCGGCGCGCCCATGGGCAGCTCGGGGCAGTCATTGCTGCGGCGGAATCCGGCGCCCATTGCCGCGAGGTCGTCCAGCAGCTGTCGGCGGTCTCCAAGGCACTGGACCGCGCGGGCTTCCTCGTCATCTCCACCGCGTTGCGCGAGTGCCTGACGAACCCCGATGGGGAGACCGACCCGGAAGAGCTGGAAAAGCTCTTCCTCTCGCTCGCCTGAGGCCGGAATTCAATTATTACAAAGCGCTGTAGTATTAATTATTGTGAGCAGTGAGGAGCCACTATGACTATCAGCGCAACCGCGTCCCCCGTCCTTGTCTCCGGCGCAGAGGAACTTGCCGCCGCGACCCCGATCATCGCCGGTGAGGTCAAGGTGTATTCCGTCGCAAAGCGACCGGGCGTCACCCTCATGTGCATCTCCTTCGGGGAGGGGGCCGTTCTTCCCGACCACATCGCCAAGGGCCCCATCCTCATCCAAACGATGACGGGCGGGGTGAAGGTCGACGTAGAGGGCCGTGAGGTGGACCTGGGCGTCGGGGGAGTGTTGCACCTAGAGGCCGCAGTTGAACACGCCGTACGCGCGCCCGTTCGTTCCCGCGTGCTCCTCACTCTTCTCGAAACCTCCGGTGGCACTCCCGAGGTGCCCGGTATCCTGCGCAAGGCTACCGATTCGGCGCAGCCGGGACCGGCGGCGCAGGGCGGGCCTGACCTCATCCCCGTGCAGGACGTCTCCGGGCAGAATGGCCACGGCCACGAGGGGGGCTGCGGCTGCGGAGAAGTGGACGAGGGTCTTCCGGAGTTGGACGTCCGGGAGATCCCCCATGCGATCCGCCACGCGACGGTGTTCGGTGCGCTTCGAGGCCTGCAGGCGGGCAGCGGGATGGTTCTCGTCGCCCACCACAACCCGCTGCCGCTGCTGCGGCAGATCGAGCAACTCTTCGACGGCGCGATCGAGGTCGCCTACCTCGAGGAGGGGCCCGAGGTGTGGAAGCTGCGAATGCTCCGCACCCGTTAGGCGCCGC
>CAMXUZ010000061.1 GCA_947251855.1 uncultured Ruaniaceae bacterium | reverse complement strand
AAGGAATCGGAGGAGAACAGCAGCCCCACGTGGCTCGTGGCCTGCGGCATCGCCTCGGCGACCTCGGCGGGCCGCCGCAGGAGCGTGAAGTCAGCGACCGGACTGTAATCGTAGCCTTCGAACCGGATCCGGTTCATCGATGAATCGGTGCACGCCCCCGAGGCGAGGATGACGTCGCGGATGCCCACGTCCTCCTTCAGCGACCCGCAGGAACCCACCCGGATCAGGGTACTCACCCCGTATTCGCGGATGAGCTCCGTGGCATAGATCGCGGCCGAGGGCTGCCCCATCCCCGTTCCTTGCACGGACACCCGGTGGCCGTTCCACGTTCCCGTGTAGCCATACATCCCGCGCACCTCGTTGTAGCATTCGGGATCTTCGAGGAAGTTCTCCGCGATCCACCGCGCCCGCAGCGGGTCGCCGGGAAGGAGAACGACGGGTGCGATCGCCCCTGGGGAAGCGCCAATGTGTGTACTCATGACGCCAGCATAGAGCTCATTGCTCAGGGGAAATGGACTTCTCCCCTTTGCTCCTGCAGGAGCGTCGCTAGACTAGCGAAAACGTATGTAGTTGTAACGATGGGAACTCTCCGGCCAATGGTCACCTCACTTACCGAGTCACGCACCTCCTTCCTTTCGGCGATCGCCTCCGAATCCGGTGAAGATCAACAACTCATCGAGCGACTCTTCGAGCATGTGGCGACCGAGGATCTCGCCGCCCGCGACGCCGCCTACCTCGGCGGCGCGGCCCATTCCCTGGCGAACCTTTCCCGCGCCCGTGACCACGCGACGGAAGTGCGGGTGTTCACCCCCTCCTCGGCCACCCACGGGTGGACCTCCCCCCGCACGGTCGTGCAGGTCTGCACGGACGATTCGCCGTTCCTCGTGGACTCGATCACCGAAGCGATCTCCGCGCTGGGTTACCGGGTTCACCTCATCGTGCACCCGATCATGCCCGCCGGCATCGCCTCGGGCCGCGCCAACGGCCGGGATGAATCGTGGATGCACATCGAGATCTCCCGCCTCGCCGACGAGGAGTCCCACGAACGCGTGCGCTCCACGCTCACCCGGGTCCTCTCCGACGTCGCGAAAGCAGTCGCGGATTGGCGGCCGATGCGCGAGAAGTGCCTCGCGATCGTCGAGGAGATCAGTGCCTCGCGTCCGCCGACGGTCCCCGCGCAGGACGCGGAGCGCGCGATCGAGTTCCTCACTTGGCTCACCCATGACCAATTCACCTTCCTCGGCTACCGGGAATACACGCTCACCGAAGACGACGGGGAGCTCGCGCTCGCGCCGGTGCCCGGAACGGGGCTCGGGATCCTCGGGGAGGAAACCTCCCGAATCTCCCGGTTACGCCCCGAGGCGCAGGCAACGGCGCGCGAACCGAGGCTGCTCACGATCACCAAAGCGAACTCCCGGGCCACCGTGCACCGCTCGGCCTATCTCGACTACATCGGCATTCGCACGTTCGACGACGAGGGGAACGTCACCGGCGAGCGCCGCCTGCTCGGGCTGTTCACCTCCTCCACGTACGCCTCCTCGGTCACGCAGGTGCCGATCATCTCCGCGAAGGCCGAGGAGATCATTCGCCGCTCGGGCCACTCCCCCGACTCCCACTCCGGCAAAGACCTCCACCAGGTGCTGGAGACCTACCCGCGGGAAGAGCTTTTCCAGGACTCGGTGGAGAATCTCACTCAGATCGCGGAAGAGGTCGTGTACCTCGAGGAACGGCGGCGCTCGAAGATGTTCGTGCGCACCGTCGAGTTCGGCCGGTTCATCTCCGTGCTCGTGTACATCCCCCGGGATCGCTACTCCACCGCGGTCCGGCTGAAGATCGAAGCGCTGCTCCGCGAGGCATATGACCCGGAGACGATCGACTTCACGACGAACATCTCCGAATCCCCCCTCGCGCAGGTCCACCTCGTGCTCCGAATGCCCCGGGGGGAGGACCTGCCGTAGGTCGACGTCGCGGCGTTGCAGAACGACCTCAACCTCGCCGTGCGCACGTGGGATGATCAGCTCGTCCACCTCCTGCGCGAAGCCCACGGTGAGACGGTTGCCTCCGAGATCCTCGCCGACTACGCGGGCGCGTTCAGCGCCGCGTACCAGGACACGATCAGCCCCGCCGCCGCCGTCGAGGATCTGGATCTGCTCCGCTCCCTCACCGGGCCGCAGGACGTGCGCGTTCGCGTGGACCACAACGGCACGTGGCGGTTCCGGGTCGCCTCTTACGTCGAATTCCCCCTCACCCAGGTGATGCCGATCCTCACCGCGTTCGGGGTGAAGGTCGTCGACGAGCGGCCCTTCCCGGTCACCCTCACCGGCGAGCGCAGCCGCCACATCTCCGATTTCGGTCTGGAACTCGGCGACGGCGAGCACGCGGCTAAGTTCGAAGAGGGCTTCCGGGCGGTGTGGCTGGGCAAGACCGAGAGCGACCATCTCAACTCCCTCATCGTGCACGCCGGCCTGCCCTGGCAACGCGTGTTGATCCTGCGCGCGCTCGGCCGCTACGCCCACCAGGTGAGCCCCTCGAACGCGTTCTCCTACACCGAGACGGCGCTCGTGCAGAACCCCATCATGGCGGCGGGCATCGCCGAACTCTTCGACATCCGGTTCAACCCCGAACGCGCCGTGGATCTCGCCGCCCGGCAGGAGGAGGCCCGCGAGAAGGGCGCCGCCCTCCTTGCGGAACTGGAAAGCGTTCGCAGCGCCG
>CAMXUZ010000060.1 GCA_947251855.1 uncultured Ruaniaceae bacterium | reverse complement strand
CTGGAAGCGGTCCGCAAGCGCCCGGGGATGTACATCGGTTCCACCGGTGAACGCGGGCTGCACCACCTCGTGTACGAGGCGGTCGACAACTCCGTCGACGAAGCACTCGCCGGCTACTGTGACCACATCGAA
This sequence comes from uncultured Ruaniaceae bacterium, assembly GCA_947251855.1. The sequence continues at coordinate 3,686 of CAMXUZ010000060.1, read as the reverse complement.
GTAGTCCTCCAGGCCGACGGCGGCTTGCGGGTCTCCGATAACGGCCGCGGGATACCTGTCGACATCCACCCGGCAGAAGGTCGCCCGACCCTCGAGGTCGTGATGACCGTGCTCCACGCCGGCGGGAAGTACGGCGGCGGCGGATACGCCGTCTCCGGGGGGCTACACGGCGTGGGTATCTCCGTCGTCAACGCCCTGGCCCGCAAGTTCATCTCCGAGGTGAAACGCCAGGGCTACGTCTGGCGGATGGAATTCGCCGACGGCGGCCACCCCACCACGGAACTCGTGCGCGGAGAAGAAACCGAGGAGACCGGTACCACCCAGGTGTTCTACCCGGACCCGGAGATCTTCGAAACCACCTACTTCGACTTCGAGACCCTCCGCGCCCGCTTCCAACAAATGGCCTTCCTCAACAAGGGCCTGACGATCACGTTGACCGACGAACGCGGCAACGGCGGCAGCGAGGAACTCGCGGGGCAGGACGGCGAAGCCGAACCGGAGACGCCCGAGGCGGGAGAGGCGGAGACCACCCGCAAGATCTCCTACCGTTACGACGGGGGTCTCCTCGACTACGTGCAACACCTGGTCAAGGCACGCAAACTCGACGTCATCCACCCCGAGATCATCGCCTTCGAATCCGAGGACCCCGAGGAAGAGATCTCCCTCGAGGTCGCGATGCAGTGGACGAGCGCCTACACCGAGGGCGTGCACACCTACGCGAACACGATCAACACCTCCGAGGGCGGCACCCACGAAGAGGGATTCCGCAGCGCGTTGACCACGCTCATCAACCGGTACGCTCGCGAACGCGGCATCCTGCGGGAGAAGGATGAGAACCTCACTGGTGACGACATCCGCGAAGGACTCACCGCCGTCATCTCCATCAAACTCGGCGAACCACAGTTCGAGGGGCAGACGAAAACCAAACTCGGTAACACCGAGGCCCGCACGTTCACCCAGAAGGTGATGTACGACCAGCTCGGCAACTGGCTGGAATCGCACCCGAACGAGGCCCGCGACATCATCCGCAAGGCGATCCAGGCCTCACACGCGCGCCTCGCCGCCCGAAAGGCCCGCGAAGCGACCCGGCGCAAGGGCCTCCTCGAGGGGGGCGGGATGCCCGGGAAGTTGCGGGACTGTTCCTCCCGGAATGCCGAGATCTCCGAGGTCTTCATCGTCGAGGGAGACTCCGCCGGTGGCTCCGCCGTCCAGGGCCGTAACCCGGAAACCCAGGCGATCCTGCCGATCCGGGGAAAGATCCTCAACGTGGAAAAGGCCCGGCTCGACCGCGCGCTGAGCAACCAGGAAGTCCAAGCCCTCATCACCGCCTTCGGTACGGGTATCGGTGAAGACTTCGACATCTCCAAACTCCGCTACCACAAGATCATCCTCATGGCCGATGCGGACGTCGACGGGCAACACATCGCGACCCTGCTGCTCACGCTGCTGTTCCGGTACATGCCCGACCTCATCATCCAGGGTCATGCCTACCTCGCGATGCCCCCGCTGTACCGGTTGAAGTGGTCGAACGCCCCACACGAATACGTGTTCTCCGACGCCGAACGCGACGAACACGTCGAGGCGGGGCTGGCGAAGAACTGGCGCCTGCCCAAGGACGGCGGGATCCAACGGTACAAGGGCCTCGGAGAGATGGACTACAAGGAGCTGTGGGACACGACGATGAACCCCGAGACCCGCACCTTGAAGCAGGTCACCCTCGACGACGCCGCGGCCGCGGACGAGATCTTCTCCATCCTCATGGGAGAAGACGTGGAATCCCGGCGCGCATTCATCCAGCGCAACGCCCGCGACGTCCGCTTCTTGGACATCTAGCGCGGGCCGCCCGCTTCGAGGACCACGGCCCGGCGCGAAACCAGGCTTCCCGGTGTGAACTGTTAAGGAAAATCTGTGACTGACACCCCCGAAACTCAAGAACCCGTAGCGAGGATCGAACAGATCGATCTCCAGGCGGAGATGCAGCGTTCCTACCTCGACTACGCGATGAGCGTGATCGTCGGCCGGGCGCTGCCCGAGATCCGCGACGGGCTCAAACCCGTGCACCGGCGCGTGCTGTACGCGATGTACGACGGCGGCTATCGCCCCGACTCGGCGTTCTCCAAGTGCTCCCGGGTGGTCGGAGATGTCATGGGGCAGTTCCACCCTCACGGGGACTCAGCGATCTACGACGCGCTCGTGCGGCTCGTGCAACCGTGGTCGCTGCGGTATCCGCTGGTTCGGGGGCAAGGAAACTTCGGCTCCCCCGGGAACGACCCCGCCGCCGCCCAGCGATACACCGAATGCAAGATGGCGCCACTCGCGATGGAAATGGTGCGCGACATCGACAAGGACACGGTCGATTTCGGTGACAACTATGACGGCCGCACCCAAGAACCCATCGTGCTCCCCGCCCGGTTCCCGAACCTGCTGGTCAACGGCTCCTCGGGGATCGCCGTCGGGATGGCCACGAACATCCCCCCGCACAACCTGCGGGAAGTCGCCTCCGCCGTCGAATGGTTCCTGGAGAACCCCGAGGCCACCTCCGAAGAGCTCCTCGGCGCGGCGATGTTGCGGATCAAGGGCCCCGATTTCCCCACCGCCGCGCAGATCCTTGGCACCAAGGGGATCGAAGAGGCCTACCGCACCGGGCGCGGGTCGATCACGATGCGCGCGGTCATCGAGATGGAGGAGATCCAGGGCCGCAACTGCCTGGTGATCACCGAACTCCCCTACCAGGTCAACCCCGATAACCTCGCGACGAAGATCGCCGAACTCACCCGCGAGGGCCGCCTGCAAGGGATCGCCGACATCCGGGATGAGACCTCCGGGCGGGTGGGCCAGCGCCTCGTCATCGTGCTCAAGCGGGATGCGATCCCGCGCGTGGTGATGAACAACCTGTACAAGCAGACCCAGTTGCAGGACACGTTCGGGGCGAACATGCTGGCGCTGGTCGACGGCGTACCCCGCACTCTGAGCCTCGATGCGTTCATCCGCCACTGGACGGCCCACCAGATCGACGTCATCGTGCGTCGCACCACGTGGCTCCTGCGCCGCGCGGAAGAACGCATCCACATCCTGCGCGCCCTCATCAAGGCCCTCGACGCCCTCGATGAGGTCATCGCCCTCATCCGCCGCTCACCGAACGTGGAGCAGGCCCGCAACGGGTTGATCGAACTCCTGGACATCGACGAGGTGCAGGCGGACGCGATCCTGCGGATGCAACTGCGTCAACTCGCCGCCCTCGAGCGCCAGAAGATCACCGATGAGTACGAGGAACTCGAAGCACGCATCGCCGATTACAACGACATCCTCGCCACGCCCTCGCGCCAGCGCGCCATCGTCGGCGAGGAACTGCACGAGATCGTGGAGAAGTACGGCGACGAACGCCGCACGACGATCCTGCCCTTCGACGGCGACATGAGCATCGAGGATCTCATTCCCGAAGAGGACGTCGTCGTCACGATCACCCGCGGCGGCTACGCCAAACGCACCCGCACCGACTCCTACCGCGCCCAACACCGCGGCGGCAAAGGCGTGCGCGGTGCGCAGCTGCGTGAGGACGACGTCGTCGACCACTTCTTCACCACCACCACCCACCACTGGTTGTTGTTCTTCACCAACCTCGGCCGGGTGTACCGGGCGAAGGGCTACGAACTGCCCGAGGGCGGCCGGGACGCCCGCGGCCAGCA
>CAMXUZ010000059.1 GCA_947251855.1 uncultured Ruaniaceae bacterium | reverse complement strand
AAAAACTCGTCGTCCGCATCCGCGATGAGCGCCTGGGGCTGTGGGAGGCGATGGCGGTCGAGAACCGCGCGCAGGCGGGGCTGCGGGACTCGGGAGATTACCGCGAGGGGTTCGCCGCCTTCCAGGCCCGCCGCGAACCGCGGTTCACCGGGCGGTGAGCGGCATGTGGAAAATCACCCTAGGAGAGCTCGATGCGAAACTCGGCATCGAGATCCTCTCCCAGTCCCCGCAGCAGGTGGCGGCGAGGATGCCGGTGGCGGGGAACACCCAGTCGCTCGGGCGTCTGCACGGCGGGGCGACGGCGGCGCTCGCCGAGGCCCTCGGATCCTGGGCGGCGCTCATCCACGCCTCGACGATGGGTATGGAGTGCGTCGGGGTCGACCTCAACATCACGCACCACCAAAGCGCGCGGGAGGGTTACGTGACGGGCGTCGCGACGGCGATCCGGCTCGGCCGCCGCGCCGCCTCCCACGAGGTCATCATCACCGGCGAGGGCGGCGAGCGCCTGTGCACCGCGCGGATCACGAACATGATCATCGATCCGATGACGTGACTCGGCCGCCCGCGCCGTATGCTCATGCCATGACTCCCCCCGCCCCACCTCCCGGGCCCGAGAAGGGCAACCCGGCCGTCCGCGCCGTGGGGGTGGGCTGTTTCGTCGCGATCCTCACCTGGCTGTCGGTCGTCATCGGGGTCGGGGTCCTCGACGTCGTTTCGCGGCCGTGGTGCGCCGCAGGCAGCGACTGCGCACAGATATTCTGGCCGCGGATCCTCATCGCGGCCGCCGGGGGAGTGCTCGGGTTCCTCCTGTGCGGGTACGGCCTCCTCACCGAGGTCCGGGCCCGCCCCCTCGCGGCGTACTGCCTCGGCGGGCTTGTGCTCGCGCTCGGTTCCGGGGTGTGGTTCCTCCCCATCCTCACCTCTTGACGATAGAAAGGCATCATGGCTTCTCCCGTCGCTCCCGGCTCCCCGCGGTGGCGCCTGTCCCGGCGCCGGTTCCTCATCGGGGCGCTCGCCGCCCTCATCCTCGGGGTGGGCGCGTACCTGTTCCTCTCCGCCCCGAAGGGCGAGGAGGCGGCGTTGGACTACCACTTCGAAACGCCGGAGTTCGAGGTGAGTTTCCCTGAGGAACCGACCGTGGAGACGCTTCCGGAGGCAGAAGGCGAGACGATGACGATCGCCACGTGGTCCGAGGGGCTCGAAGGCTACAGCGCGATGTACTCCCCCGTCCGGGCCGAGGAGATGACGATCGACGATGCCCTCGACAGCGGCTTCGCCGGCGCGGGCGGAACGGTAGAACACGCCGAGGAGCGCCCCCTCGCGGGCGGGCAGGCGAGGTTCGGGCAGGGCGTGCACGAGGACACGGGCCTGCCGATGTGGTTGTATACCGCGACCCTCGATGGGGACGAGGGGATCTTCTCGCTCATGCAGATCGGGGAGGAGGAGAACCCCGCGTTCTTCGACTCCTTCGAGATCTCTGCGGAGTTCCGGGAGAGCGCCGGCGAGTAGCGCTCCTAGACTAGGTAAATGTTCTTCATCCTCGGCACGCGCCCGCAGCTCCGCGAGCTGCGCACCTTGACGATGGTGTGCTGGAAATGTTCCCGGGCCGCGGCGCACCGCCTCACCGAGGTGAAGAACAAATTCACGCTCTTCTTCATCCCGCTGCTGCCGCTGTCGACCACGCGGGTACTCCAGTGCCTGTTGTGCGGCGCGGACCAGCGCCTCACCCCTGAGCAGGTGGAGGAGATCCTCGCCCTGCCGAGCCCAGAAAGTTCCGAGGCGCCCTGATGGCCGCGACCCACTTCTCCGCCCGCATCGAAGATGGCGTCCACCGCCGCCTCACCCCGTTCCTGCGCAACCGCGGCTGGCGCCCCCGCACGATCCCCTACACCGGTTACGGCAATAGCGACTTCGTGCGCGTCCTCGGTCGCGTCGTCATGGGCCGGCGGATGGAGGCGGAGGCGAAGGTCGATCAGGCGACGACGACGGAGGAGCTCGCCCGCGCGGTGTTCAACCAGCGGGGCTGGCGTTCCTACATCACCGCTCCCGTGGGCTACATCTCCGTGCGGATCCGCATCGGGGAGGCGGAGTACCGCACGAAGACCGACCGGTCGGGGTATTTCGACTACACCATCCCCACCCACGATCTCACCCCGGGCTGGCAGGAGGTGGACGTACTCACCGCCTCCGCCCGCCCCGCCAAAGCGCCGGTGCTCATCGTCGACGACGACGCCCGGCTCGGGATCGTCTCCGACATCGACGACACGGTCATGGTCACCTCCATCCCCCGACCGCTCATTGCCGCCTGGCATTCCTTCGTCCGACACGTCCGGGCGCGCCAGCTCGTACCCGGGATGGCACAGATGTATCAGGACCTCCTCGTGGACCATCCGGGAGCCCCGGTGTTCTACCTGTCCACCGGGGCGTGGAACATCATGACCGCCCTCGACCACGTGCTGCGCCGAGGCAACTACCCCCGCGGGCCGATGCTCATGACGGACTGGGGCCCGACGAACACCGGCTGGTTCCGCTCCGGGCAGGAACACAAACGAACCGCCCTGCGCCGCCTGCGCGCGGAGTTCCCCGAGATCAGGTGGATCCTCATCGGCGACGACGGCCAGCACGACCCGATGATCTACCGGGAGTTCGCGGCGGAGTTCCCCGACCACGTCGCCGCGATCGCGATCCGGGAGCTCTCCCCCACCGAACAGTTCCTCTCCCACGGGAGCCCGATCGCGAGTTTCGATACCTTGTGGACCCCGCCGAACCAGCCCACCCCGGAAGTGTTCGGCGCGAACGGGGTCTCCCTGGCTCCCCGCCTGCGCGCGGTGCTGCACCGGCGGAACCTGCCCTAGCGCCCGAGTGCCGCCATCACTTCGGAATCGGTCACCTGCGAGAAGTCCTCGTACCACCGGCCGATCGCGCTGAGCTCCCGGCTCGCGATAACGGTGACGAGCTCATCCACGGGCGCCTCCGGCCGCCAGTCGGCGGGCGTGACGGGGGCGGCGAGGACGATCCGGTCGGCTC
>CAMXUZ010000058.1 GCA_947251855.1 uncultured Ruaniaceae bacterium | reverse complement strand
GGGCGGCGGCGAAGGCTTTCGTCAGTTGTTCGGGGGTCCACAGCGGGGCAAGGTCGGCGCTCTCGCCGCCGGCCCGGTCGATCCAATCGCCGACGAGTTTCACCCACCCGTCCCCCGCGAGGGCCTGGGCGGCGAGCGCCTCGGGGAGGTCCTCGGGGTCCTCGAGGTCCAACGGCAGGTGCCGGGTGTAGCGCTTGGGCCGGGCGATGTGTTGCCCGGCGCGGATGATCCGCGGCGCATCGGGGAGCGAGTCGAGGAAGCGGGTGTCCACCGGCATCCCCGCATCCCGGGTGAGGAGCACCCCGGTGCTCGTGGTGAGGCGGGCATGTTCGATCGTCGTCGCCTCATCGCACACTCCCTCGGGGCTGAACCCGATGTGGCAGTGGACGTCGACGAGCCCGGGCAGCACCCACCCCTCGAGCACCTCTTCGGTTCCTCCCGGCGGGGCGGGGGCGAACGTCAGCCGATCGCCGACGATGCGCACCTGCGGGTACTCGGCGTCGTCCCCAGTGATGACGGCTCCGCTCAGCGTGACCACGCAGGCGCCCTACGGCTTGAGGAACTTATCGAGCTTCGGCAACTGGCTGGGGTCGAATTCCTCCTGCGGGCCGGCCCCGAACGCGGCGCCCTGCTGGTCGGCGCGTTCCATCGCTGCCTGCTCCTCTCGGGCTCGCTTGGCGGGGTTACCCGAACGCGATTTGCGGCGCTTTTGCTGCGGCTTCTGCCGGCCCCGGGATTTCTTGCCCATCCCCGGCATCTGCCCCATTCCGGGCATGCCGCCCATTCCCGGCATCCCCCCACCCATGCCACGGCCCCCGGAGCGGGCCATAGATTTCATCATCGTCTTCGCCTGCTCGAAGCGCTGCATGAGCTGGTTGATCTCGGTGACGGTGGTACCCGCACCGCGGGCGATGCGCGAGCGGCGGGAGCCGTTGAGGATCTTCGGGTCATCGCGTTCGGCCGGGGTCATCGAGTTGATGATCGCCTCGATCCGATCGATCTCACGCTCGTCGAAGTTCTCCAGCTCTTCGCGCATCTGCCCCATTCCGGGGAGCATGCCGATCATCTTCTTCATCGAGCCCAGTTGGCGCAACTGCTGCATCTGGGTGAGGAAGTCGGCGAGGGTGAACTCGCCGTCCCCGGTGATCTTCTCCTGCAGCGCGGCCGCCTGCTCCTCATCGAAGGCCTTCTCCGCCTGTTCGATGAGGGTGAGGATGTCCCCCATGTCGAGGATCCGCGAGGCCATCCGGTCGGGGTGGAAGCGCTCGAAGTCGGTGAGCTTCTCCCCCGTGGAGGCGAACAGCACCGGCTGGCCGGTGACCGTGCGGATGGAGAGTGCGGCACCACCGCGGGCATCGCCGTCGAGCTTCGAGAGCACGACCCCGGTGAAGCCGACGCCGTCACGGAAGGCGGCGGCGGTGTTGGCGGCGTCCTGCCCGATCATCGCGTCGACGACGAAGAGGGTCTCGTCCGGTTCGACGGCGTCGCGGATGTTCGCGGCCTGGGTCATCATCTCCTCGTCCACACCCGTGCGGCCGGCGGTGTCGACGATGACGACGTCGTAGAACTTCTCTCGGGCCTGCTCCACCCCGGAGCGCGCGACGAGCACGGGGTCGCCGACTCCGTTGCCCGGTTCGGGCGCCCACACGGCAACCCCAGCCTGCTCCCCGACGATCTGGAGCTGGGTGACGGCGTTCGGGCGCTGCAGGTCCGCGGCGATGAGCAGCGGGGTGTGGCCCTGTTCGCGCAGGTGCCGGCCGAGTTTCCCGGCGAGCGTGGTTTTACCCGCACCCTGGAGCCCCGCGAGCATGATCACCGTGGGGGGATGCTTGGCGAGGTGGAGTTCGCGGGATTCCCCGCCGAGGATCTCGATGAGTTCCTCGTTGACGATCTTGACGATCTGTTGGCCCGGTTGCAGCGCCTTCGACAGGTCGGTCGCCTTCGCCTTTTCGCGTACCGCACTCGTGAACGCGCGGACGGCGGGGACGGCGACGTCCGCGTCGAGCAGTGCGCGGCGGACCTCGGAAATGGTGGCGTTGATGTCGGCGTCAGTCAGCCGCCCCTTGCCCCGGAGGGATTTCAGGGAGGCGGTGAGCCGATCAGAGAGGCTGGCGAACACGAATGGTCCTTAATTTCAGTAGGTACATCTAGGCACAGGATAACGAATCCGGCCCGGTCAACTCAGCAGGTCAACTCAAGAGGTCAACTCAACAGGGCATCGACGAAGTCTTCGGGGTTGAAGGGGGCGAGGTCGTCCGGGCCCTCACCGAGGCCGACGAACTTCACGGGCATCCCCAGTTCCCGCTGCACCGCGATGACGATCCCGCCCTTAGCGGTGCCGTCCAACTTGGTCAGGACGATCCCGGAGACGTCGGCCACTTCGGCGAACACTTGGGCCTGGCGCATCCCGTTCTGCCCCGTCGTCGCGTCGAGCACGAGGAGCGCCTCGGAGATCGGCGCCTGCCGGGAGGCGACGCGCTTGACCTTGCCGAGTCCGTCCATGAGGCCGGCCTTGTTCTGCAGGCGGCCTGCGGTGTCGATGATGACGACGTCGGCGCCGTCCTCCCGGCCCGTCTTGACCGCGTCGAAGGCGACCGCGGCCGGGTCTGCTCCTTCGCGGTCGGAGCGGACGA
>CAMXUZ010000057.1 GCA_947251855.1 uncultured Ruaniaceae bacterium | reverse complement strand
TGATCTCGCGTGCGCAGGCGCTGGTCTCGCGCAGGGCCTCCCCCATCGGCGCCATCGTTCCGGTGAAGCGTGGAATCGGGCTGGGCTCGTCCGAACGCGGTTCGTACATCACCGCAGCGAGGGCCCCCGCCAGTCCGGGGGCGGTGAGGTCGCTCCAGATGCCATCGCGTAACGCCTGGGCGATCACGAGGTCCTGTTCGGAGTAGATCCGCCGCAACCATTTGCCTTGGTCGGAGACGACCACCGCGTCGTCCTCCTCATCTAGGTAGCCCAGGCTCAGCAGCACCTTCGTCACGCGGTCGAACTCCCGCGCGATCGAACTCGTCCGGCCCTCGATGCGCCGGATGATCCCCTGGTACTCCTTGTCGACCTTGAGCCAGCGGTTCGCCCACCGGACGTGATCCTCGCGTTCGGCGCAACCGTGGCACGGATGCGCGCGGAGCTGCTCGCGGAGCCGTTCGAGGGTCTCATCCCCGGGTGCCTGCTTCTTCCGAGTCGGAAAGTCGTCGTGTGCAAGTGCACCGAGGGCCGAGCGCATCGAGGAGGCGAGGTCGACCCGGTCCCGGGGCCGGCGGGAGTTGAAGTGTTTGCCCACCCGGATCCGCGTGAGCACCTGGGTGTCGACGGGAATGTCGGCGTGGCTGAGCCTGCGCACCCGGGCGTCGCTGGTGAGGACGGTGAGGGTCGGCCCGTCGGCGTCGAAGTCGGGCCGGGAGAGCACGACCGCGTGCCCTTGCCGACGCCCCCGTGGGAGGCGGACGACGTCGCCCTTGCGCAGTTCACTCACCGCGTTGTGTAACGCCTGGCGTTGCGCGCGGGAACGTGCGCGGGAAAGTTCCTTCTCCCGAGCGTTGATCGCTTGCCGCAGGCGCATGTACTCCTCGAAGTCACCCAGGTGGCACGACATCGCCTTCGCGTAGCCTTCCTTGGCTTCGGTGAGCTTGCGAGTCTGCCGGGCGAGGCCGACCACGCCCCGGTCGGCCTGGAATTGGGCGAAGGAGGTCTCCAGGATCTCCCGCGCGCGTGCGGCGTCGGTGGTTGCGAGGAGGTTGACCGCCATGTTGTAGGTCGGCCGGAACGCCGAGCGCAGCGGGTAGGTGCGCCGGCTCGCGAGGCCGGCGAGGGCGATCGGATCCAGGCCGCTGGAGTACAGGACCACCGCGTGTCCCTCCACGTCGATCCCCCGCCGACCGGCCCGGCCGGTGAGCTGGGTGTACTCCCCTGCGGTGATGTCCGCGTGGCGTTGGCCGTCCCATTTCACGAGCCGTTCCAGCACGACGGTGCGAGCGGGCATGTTGATGCCGAGCGCGAGCGTTTCGGTGGCGAAGACCACCTTGATCAGCCCGGCGGCGAACAACTCCTCCACGGTTTCTTTGAACACCGGCAGCATACCCGCGTGGTGGGCGGCGACCCCGTTGATGAGCGCGTGGTGCCAGCGCCAGTAGTCGAGCACCTCGAGGTCGTCGCGGGGCAGGTCTCGGGTGTGGTTAGTGACGATCCGGTCGATCTCGTCTTGTTCGGCTGCGGTCGTGAGCGAGATCCCCGCCGCGAGCAACTGCTGGACGGCGTCATCGCAACCGGCGCGGGAGAAGACGAACACGATCGCGGGGAGCAGCCCGGCCCGGTCGAGCCGGTCGACGACGGTGATCCGCGAGGGCGGGCGCACGAACGGGGTGCGGTAGCGGCGTTGCTTTCCCTTCCCGCCTCGGGAATGGGATCCCCCGCGGGGCTGGGCCCCCTGGATCGCGTCGATGAGGTACGGCGAGATCGGCGGGTTGGGGCCGGGGTCGGTGGGGTCGACGTCCGCAGAATAGAGGTCGAGCAGCCGGCGTCCGACCATCACGTGTTGCCACAGCGGCACCGGGCGGATCTCGGAGACGACCACCTCGGTCTCCCCGCGCACCTCCGCCAGCCACTGCCCGAATTCCTCGGCGTTGGAAACGGTGGCCGAAAGGGAGACGAGCTGCACCTCGGGCGCGAGGTGGAGGATGACCTCTTCCCACACCGGGCCGCGGAACCGATCGGCGAGGTAGTGCACTTCATCCATGACGACGAAGGCCAGCCCGGCTAGTGCCTCGGAACCTGCATACAGCATGTTCCGCAACACTTCGGTGGTCATCACCACGATCGGCGCCCCGGCGTTGATCGAGGTGTCCCCGGTGAGCAGGCCGACGTTCTCCTCACCGTGGCGGCGCACGAAGTCGGTGTATTTCTGGTTCGAGAGCGCCTTGATGGGCGTGGTGTAGAAGGCCTTCTGCCCGACCTGCAACGCCTTGTCGACCGCGTATTCGCCGACGACGGTCTTTCCCGCCCCCGTCGGGGCGGCCACGAGGACGCCCCGGCCCGCGTCGATCGCCCGGCACCCTTGAAGCTGGAACTCATCGAGTTCGAAATCATAATGGGCCACGAATCGCCCCAGGTCGGAGCGTTCAAATTCACGTTTCCGAGCTGCCGCAGCGTAACGCTGAGCCGGTGATGTCATGTTTCTAGCCTAGGACACAACATTTGCACCACTCCACTATGGATCTGCGCCCGGGCGGGACCGGTGCCCACGAACTCACCGTCGGCATAGATCGCCGGGATCTCTCCGCCGTCGGCCCCGGCGATCCTCACCTCGCGGGCGGCGATCACCCGAACCGCCGGATGGGAGATGTGGGTGCCCGCGTACACCTTGGGGAACACCCGCAGGAGCCCCAGCCGGGAGATGCGTCCGGCAATGACGACGTCGAGTTCCCCGCTGTTGACCCGAGCCGCGGGAGCGATCCTCATGCCCCCGCCGAAGCTCGGAGCGTTCGCGACCGCCACGAGGGTGCCGGCGAAGGTTTCCTCGTTGCCGTCGATATCGATCCGGTAGGGGTAGGGACGGAAGGTGCGAAGCTCCCGGAACACCCCACGCAGGTAGCGGCCCATCCCCCGGGGCCAGCGGTAGGTGTTGGCCCGGGAGTTCACTTGCGAATCGAATCCCGCGGAGACGACGCAGGCGGCCCACCGGTGGGGAGCGGGATAGTCGAGGCGGGGCCATTCGTGGCCGAGGTCGGGGGCGAGTTTCACCGCATCGATCGGCTGCGGTCCGGCCTCCAGCGCGGCGAGGAGCGTCTCGACCGCGGCGGGTACGTCGTGGACCGGCAGGCGCAGGTGGCGGGCGAAGTCATTGCCCGAGCCCACCGGGATGAGCCCGAGCGGCGTTGTGGTGCCGGCGATGAGATTGATGCCCATGTGCGCCATCCCGTCGCCGCCGACGACGACGAGCACGTCGTATTCGCTCCGGCAGGCCTGGGCGTGTTCGAATGCGGCGCGGGGGTCGGGTCGGGTGAGGTTGAGGGCATGGAGACCCCGGGCCTCGAATTCGGCGAGGACCTGCGCCCCGCGGGCCTTACCGCGCCCATGCCCGGCGGTGGGGTTGATGAGAACGCCGAAGCGATGCGCGCCCACCCTCACTTCTCCGTTGATTCGCCGGCGAGTTCCGCGTCGATCTTCGCCCGGCGCTTAGCGATCCGGCGGTCGGCAAGCAGGCTCACACCGACGGCGAGGAGATAGAGCACCGCCATCGGGATCGCCATGAGGAACATCGTCGAGATCTCCCCTACGGTCGGGGTGATCGCCGCGGAGAACACGAGGATGATGATGACCGCCCAGCGCCATCCTTTCAACCAGGTTCTCCCCTTGACCACCCCCATGGTGCTGAGCACGACCATGAACAGCGGCATGAGGTAGGCGAACCCGAAGGCGAGCAACAGCTGCAACACGAATTTGAGATACACCTCCGCCGTGATGAGGTTGCGGGTGCCCTCGGGGGTGATCATCGTCAGGAACCCGACCACTCGCGGCAGTGCGGTCCACGCGGTGTAGATCCCTCCGGCGAACAGCGGTACCGCGGCGGCGTCGAACCACAGGGCCGTCCGCCGTGCCTCATTCGTCAGCGCGGGGTTGATGAATCCCCAGATCTGGAAGATCCACCACGGTGTG